>NZ_JBSGHL010000005.1:0-213888 GCF_053604375.1 Streptomyces sp. NPDC004031
GGGGGGGCCGCCCCCCCCGGCGGGGGATTCCTCGGTGTGTCTCGGGGGGGGGGGGGGGGGGGCCCCGGGGGGGCGCCGCCCGCCCGCCACCACCGTCCCCGGCACTTCTCCTCTGCTCCTGGACAAGGCGGTACGGCCGATGACCCTGCACGCTTCGCTGGACGGCGGTCGGCTCGTGCTGACCGAGGGGCGGCTGACACTGCGCGAGCAACTGCCGCGGGACGCCGCGGAACTGGCCGAGGGCAAGCCCGCCGGGCTGGTCTGGATCGACGGCGCCCCGGGCGAGGGCACGATAGGCGCGGCCTCGATGACGGTGGCCGCCGCGGTCGCCGGGCTCTACCGGCCCGGCTGGGGTGTCTTCGCGATCCAGCGCACCGCCGACGGCACGGCGCTGGGCGGCGCGGGCTTCCACGGCCCGCCGGACGCGGGGGCGGTCGAGATCGGCTACGACCTGTCCGCGTCCGGCCGCGGGAAGGGCTGGGCCACCGACGCGGCGCGGGCGCTGTGCCGGTGGGCGCTGGGCCAGCCCGGGGTGGACCGGGTGCTGGCCACCACCGAGCCGGGCAACGGCGCGTCGCAGGCGGTGCTCGGCCGGGTCGGTTTCGTGCGCGTCGCCGACCGGGGCGAGCTGTGGGCGTACGAGCTGCGGGATCTGCCCGCCTGACGCCCCGCTGCCGTACGCGCCGCCGCGGGCGCCGTTCAGCAGCCGCAGTCGTCGGCGCCGACCGGGGCGGTCAACGGGTCGGCGGCGCGCTGCTCTGCGCCCTCGGCGCTCTCGTAGCCGAAGCCCTCGCGGATCCAGTACTCGATGCCGCCGAGCATCTCCTTGACCTGGTAGCCCCGGGAGGCGAGGGCGTACGCGGCCCGGGTCGCGCCGTTGCAGCCGGGGCCCCAGCAGTGCACGACCACCGGGACCGCGCGGTCCAGGAACGCGTCGGCCAGCTGCGGGATCTGCGCGGTCGGCAGGTGGACGGCGCCGGGGACGTGGCCCTGCTCCCACGCCTCGGTGCTGCGGGTGTCGACGAGGATGAAGCCGGGGTGCGCGCCGGTCTCGGCGGCGGTGGCCAGGGCCGCGGCGACGTCGGACACGTCGGTGTGGAAGGCGAGGCTCGCCGCGAAGTGCGCGGCGGCTTCCGCGGGGGTGGCCGGGGGGACGCGCAGAACGGGGTTCTCGCTGGTCACGGCGGGTGCGGGGGTGGCCTCGGCGGCGGTTTCGATGATCATGGCCGGAACTCTACGGTCGGTACGCGGGACCAGGAAGGACCGTTCCCCGGCGTCCGGGCCGATCGGCCGGGGAATCCCCTATATTGGTCGGGCATGACCGCGTATTCCCTGGACGCCACCGACTGGAAGCTGCTGGAAGCCCTGCAGCGGGACGGCCGCGCCAGTTTCGCCGAGCTGGCCCGTACCGTCGCCATGTCGCCGAGTGCGGTGACCGAGCGGGTGCGGCGGCTGGAGGAGGCGGGGGTCATCACCGGCTACTCGGCGGTGATCGACCCCGAGCGGATCGGGCTGCCGATCCTGGCGCTGGTGCGGCTGCGCTATCCGCACGGCAACTACAAGCCCTTCCACGACCTGCTGGCCGGCACCCCGGAGGTGCTGGAGGCGCATCACGTCACGGGGGACGACTGCTTCGTGATGAAGGTCGCCGCCCGCTCCATGCGGCATCTGGAGGAGACGACCGGGCGGCTGTCCGGGCTCGGCGCCGTCACCACCAGCGTCGTCTACTCCTCGCCGCTGGAGCGCCGCCCGCTCGTGCTGTGAGACCGGACGGGCGCGGCGCAGGACGCGCCGTCAGGCGGTGCGCTGGCTCAGCGTCGAACCGTCACGGCCCTTGCTGACGCGCAGCCGGGCCGGGATGCGGTCGCGCAGGTCGGCGACATGGCTCACGATGCCGACCGCGCGGTCCCGTTCGCGCAGCCCGTCCAGCACGTCGAGGACCTCGTCGAGGGCCTGCTCGTCGAGGCTGCCGAAGCCCTCGTCGATGAAGAGGGTGTCCAGCCGCATGCCGCCCGCCTCGTCGGTGACGACGTCGGCCAGGCCGAGCGCGAGGGCGAGCGAGGCGTAGAAGGTCTCGCCGCCGGACAGGGTGGAGGTGTCCCGCTCGGTGCCGGTCCAGGCGTCGACCACGACCAGGCCGAGCCCCGACTTGGCCCGCCCGCCGCCCCGCGCGTCGCTGTGCACGAGGGTGTAGCGCCCGCCGGACATCCGCTGGAGCCGCACCCCGGCCGCCGCGGCGACCTGTTCGAGCCGCGCGGCCAGCACGTACGTCTCCAGCTCCATCCGGAAGCGGTTGTCGGCGGAGGTGGCCGAGACGAGGTCCGACAGCCGGGCCAGCCGCTCGTACGCGGTACGGGCCGGGGCCAGCTCCCGCACCAGCGCGGCGGCCTCGTGCCCCAGCCGGTCGAGTTCCGCGCACCGCGTCCCGGCCGCGGACTCCCCGGCCGCCGCCCGCCGCAGCCGCGCCTCGGCGGCCGCCAGACCGGCCTCCGCGGCGGCGGGGTCGGGGGCGGGCAGCAGGGTGAGGGGGTCGGCGTCCCCGTGCTCCGGTACGGCGCTCCGCGGGCCGTCCTGGTCCGCCGCCGCCCGTGCCGCGGTGGTGAGGGCCTGCGCGGCGGCCTCGACGGCGGCGCGCGCCGCGGCCTCCTCGCGGTCCCAGGTCCCGGCCCGGCGCTCGGCCTCCCACAGGCGCGGCGGCGGGAGGAGCGCCGCGGCGGCCTCGGCGGCGTCGCGGAAACCGGCCCGCGCGGCGGCCTCGGCGAGCGCGGACTCGGCCTCGGCGAGGCGTTCGGCGCTGTCGGCGCGGTCCCGGGCGGCGTGGGCCGCGCGGTCCAGGAGCGCGACGGCGGCCGACAGCCGTTCGCGGCGGGCGGCGACGCTCGGGTGCCCCGCGCGCGCCCTGGCCACCTCGCCGCTCAACCGCTCGTACTGCTCGTCCAGTTCCTCGCGCCGGGAGGTACGGGCGGCGGCCCGGCGCTGGGCCTCCTGCTGCTGCGCGGTGCGCCGGTCGCGCTCCCCCTCGGCGCGGCCGAGGGCCGCCCGCGCCTCGGGGACGTCGGCCGCGGCCCGCAGGGCGGCGTCGTGCGCGGCGGCCGCCTCCCCGTGGCGGGCGGCGAGTTCGGCGTACGGGACGGGCCCGGCGGCCGCGGTGGCCGCCTCCAGCGCGGCGCCCAGCCGGGCGGCGTTCTCGCGGGCCGCGTCGTAGGCGGCGGCGCGGTCCTGGAAGCGGGCGTACGCGGCGTCCTCGTCGGCGCGGGTGACGTGCCGCCCGGCGGGCCGCGCGGGCGCGGGGTGCTCGGCGGAGCCGCAGACGCGGCAGGGCTCGCCCGCGGTGAGGCCCTCCGCGAGTTCGGCGGCGATGCCGGAGATGCGGCTCTCCCGGAGGTCCTGCCAGGCCTCGCGCGCGTCGGCGGCGTGGTCGCGGGCCGCGCGGGCGGACTGCTCCGCGGTGCCCAGTTCGGCGGCGAGCGTGTCCCGGCGGGCGGCGGCGTCCCGGCGCTGCCGGGCCGCGGTCAGCTCGGCGGCGAGGGCGGCGGCGCGGGCCGCTGCCTCCTGGCCCGCGTCGAGCCGGGCCTGGAGGGCGGCCCGTTCCCGCGGCCACCCGGCGAGCCAGCCGCCGGCGTCCCGGACGGCCTCCTCGTCGTCGCGCTCCTCGCGCTCCAGCGACTGCCGCCGGGCGGCGACCTCCCGTACCCGCGCCTCCGCCTCGGCGGCCGCGCCGAGCCCGCCCAGCACCTCCCGCAACTCCCCCGCCCGCTGCTCCAGCCCATCGGCCCGCAGCCCGCCCGCCGGTCCCGCGGCTTCCCGGGCCGACGGGACGAGACTCCGCGCGTGCCCGGCACCCGCCCCTTCCCTGGCCCCGGGCACGAGGCCGGGGGCGTGCGTACCCCGGCCGTTGCCGCCGCCCAGCCCAGCGGACCCCTGGGCCACATGCCCGGCCGCCGGCACGACGCCACCACCGTCTGCACTCCGGCCGTCCAGCCCGCCGAGCCCGTCACCGACCTCCCGGGGCCCCGGGCCACCACCGTCCGCACCCCGGCCGCTCAGCAGGCCTGACCCGTCGCCGACCTCCCGGGCCCCCCGGCCACCACCGTCCGCACCCCGGCCGTCCTCGCCGCTCACCGCAGCGGACCCGGCACCGGGTGCGTCCCCGGCTCCCGGGGTCGGGGGCGGCTGCCGGGAACTGTCCGGGGCGGCATCACCCGACGCGACCGGGTCGCCCCCGCCGGGCTCCGCCGCCCGCTCTGCCCCCGGCGTCCCTTGGGTGTCGGCGGTACCGCCGGTCTGCTGCGGCGGCACCGCGAGGGCCGGCTCTCCCGCGGCGGACAGGGCCGTGGCCGCGGTCTGCTCCGCCGTGCGGGCCTCCGCGTGCAGGGCGGCGGCCTTGTCGCGGCGGGTGAGGGCGGGTTCGACGGTGGTGGCGCGCTGTGCGCGGGTCAGCGCGGCGCGGGCGGCGGCGCGCGCGGGGGCCTCGGCGGCGAGCGCGGCGGCGCGGTGTACGGCCTGTTCGTAGCGCTGCCGGAGCGCGTACCGCTCGCGGGCCTCCCGGGCGGCGGCCGCGGCGGCGGTGTGGACGGCCTCGGCGCGGGCGAGGGCGGTGCGCGCGATGTCGTGCTGCTCGCGGGCGGTGCAGCGCAGCAGCGCGGCGTCGGCGAGCAGTCCGAAGCCGTCCCCGGACTGCTCGCCGAGACCGGCGGCCTGCCGCATGCGGGCGGTGACGTCCGCGGTGCGCCGGTCGCCGTCGGCGAGCCGTGCGGCGGCCGCGAGCTTGTCGTCGCGCAGCCGGTGCTCGACGGAGCGGAAGCGCCGGGTGTCGAAGAGCCGGCCGAGCAGCGCGGCCCGTTCGGTCGCCCCGGCCCGCAGGAAGGTCGCGAACTCGCCCTGTGGCAGCAGCACCACCTGGCAGAACTGCTCGCAGCTCATCCCGATCAGCTGCCGGATCTCCTCACCCGCCTCCTGGTGCGACTTGGACAGCGCCCGCCACTCCCCCGCGGTGTGCTCGCGCAGCAGGGTGACGGCCCGTTCGGTGGTCGTGCCGGTGCCGCGTTTCTTGGCGCGGGGCTGTTCGGGCCGCCGGGTGATCTCCAGCCGCCTGCCGCCGAGGGTGAGGTCGAGGACGACCTCGGTGGGTGTGCCGGGCGCGGCGTGGTCGCTGCGCAGCCGGGTGGCGGGCCGGTCGCCGGGCACCTGTCCGTACAGCGCGAAGCAGACCGCGTCGAGGACGGAGGTCTTGCCGCCGCCGGTGGGGCCGTGCAGCAGGAAGAGCCCGGCGGCGGACAGCGCGTCGAAGTCGACGGACTGCCCGGCGGCGAAGGGGCCGAAGGCGGTGAGGGTGAGCCGGTGCAGTCGCATCAGTCGCGCTCCGCGGCGGTGGCGGCGGCGCGTGCCGCGTCGAGGGCGTCGCGCAGCAGCCGGCTCTCGTGCGCGTCGGGGTCGCTGCCGCGTACGTGGCGGACGAAGTCCTCGGCGATCTGCCGGTCGTCGCGCCCGGCGAGGCGGCCGGCGTAGGAGGCGGCGCCGTCGTCGGGCCGCTCGTCGGGCTCGAAGCCGAGGCTGAGGATGTGCGGGAAGCGCCGGGCGAGCGCGGCCATCGGCTCGTAGGGGCGTACGGGGTCGGTGAGGACGGCCTCGACCCAGGAGTCGGTGTGCGCCTCGTGCGCGGGGTCGGCGAGCAGGTCGTCGAGCCGTCCGCGCAGCCGGGCGAGGCGGCGCGGTACGGGGGTGTCGGCGCGCCGGGCGTCGATCGTGCCGTCCGCCGCGAGGTCGACGATCCACATGCTCTTGCGGTGGTGCTCCTCGGAGAAGGAGTAGGCGAGCGGCGAGCCGCTGTAGCGGATGCGGTCGGCGACGGTCTGGCAGCCGTGCAGGTGGCCGAGCGCGGTGTAGTCGAAGCCAGCGAAGAGCGCGGCGGGTACGGAGGCGACGCCGCCGGTGGTGATGTCGCGTTCGCTGTCGCTGGGCGCGGCGCCGGTGACGAAGGCGTGGGCGAGCACGACGCTGCGGGTGCCGGGCGGGCGGGCGGCGAGGTCGGCGCGGATGCGGTCGGCGGCGGCGCCGAGCACGCAGGGGTGGTCGGCGCGTTCGGCGCCCAGGGTGTCGCGGACGAGGGCGGGTTCGAGGTAGGGGATGCCGTAGACGGCGACCTCGCCGTGGGCGTCGCGCAGCAGCACGGGGCGGTCGCAGGCGGCGGGGTCGGTGCGCAGGTGGACGCCGGAGCGGCCGAGCAGTCCGGCGCCGACGCCGAGGCGGCGGGCGGAGTCGTGGTTGCCGGAGATCATCACGGTGGGCACGCCGCAGTCGGCGAGGGCGTGCAGCACGCGGTCGTACAGCTCGACGGCGGACAGCGGCGGGACGGCGCGGTCGTAGACGTCGCCCGCGACGAGCACGGCGTCCACGTCCTCCGCGCGGACGACGGCGACGAGGTGGTCGAGGAAGGCCCGCTGGGCGTCCAGCAGGCTCACCCGGTGGAAGGACCGGCCCAGGTGCCAGTCCGATGTGTGCAGCAGCCTCACCGGGCCGCCTCGCCGTGCGTGCTCACCCTCGCCGTTCCTCGCCCTCCGCCGGTCCCCGTGGTGATCACTGGATTCTAGGCCGTCGGAGGGGCCGCCCGGGGGGCGCCCGCGATACGCGCCCGCCCGTGCCGGTGGGTGCGGTCCGGACCGGGCGCCGCTTCGGCCTACCGGAAGTTTTCGTCCGACGATTCGAAAGCTGCCGCGTCGAATGTTCGACAACGCGCGACGCATTCAGGACGAACCATCCCTTTCGGCAGGGCTCCTGACACCCCCCGCTCCGATGTCCCGCCGCCAGGGCGGAGGATGACCGCCGACGGGCGCGCCTGCCCCCACGGTCCGGGCGGGCCGCGATTTCCGCTGGCCATTGACCGGTTGCGAGGGGGCGCCTACAGTCCATAAGGATTCGCATTCATGATGAGCGTTCATATGTGTGGACAATGAGAGGCATCAATGCTCGACGGCGTGCTCTTCTTCCCGGTGACACCGTTCACCCCAGAAGATTCGGTCGATCTTCCGATTCTTTCGGAACACGTGCGGCGGGGGGTCGAGGCGGGGGCCGGCGGCGTGTTCGTCGCGTGCGGCACGGGTGAGTTCCACGCCCTCGAACCCGGGGAGTACGCCGACGTGGTCCGCACCGCCGTCGCGGCGACCGGCGGCCGGGTCCCGGTCTTCGCCGGGGCGGGCGGCTCGCTGCCGCTGGCCCGCACCTTCGCGCGGGCCGCGGCCGAGGCGGGCGCGGACGGACTGCTGCTGATGCCCCCGTATCTGGTGCAGGCTCCCGCGGCGGGCCTGGTCGCGTACGTGACCCAGGTGACGGCGGCCACCGACCTGCCCGTCATCGTCTACCAGCGCGGCGGCGCCCGCTTCGACGTCGCCTCCGCGCTTGAGGTGGCCCGGCTGCCGAAGGTCGTGGGCTTCAAGGACGGCCTGGGCGACCTCGACCAGCTCTCCCGGATCGTCACCGCGGTGCGCGCGGACGCCGTGGCGGGCGCCAAGGACTTCCGGTTCTTCAACGGCATGCCGACCGCGGAGGGCACCGTGCCCGCCTACCGCGGCATCGGCGTGGACCTCTACTCCTCCGCGGTCTTCTGCTTCGCCCCGGAGATCTCACTGGCCTTCCACCGGGCGGTGACCACGGGCGACGACAAGACCGTGCAGGAGTTGCTGGCCGGCTTCTTCCACCCGCTCATCGCGCTGCGCGAGCGCACCCCCGGCTACGCGGTCTCGCTGGTCAAGGCCGCGGTGCGGCTCGGCGGCCTGGACGTCGGCGGGGTGCGGCCGCCGCTGACCGACCCCACCCCGGAGGATCTCGCCGAACTCGCCCGGATCGTCGAGGCGGGCCGGGCCCTGGTGGCGGCGGAGGCGGCGCGGTGAGCGGCGGCATCAGGATCACCGGCGTCGACATCACCCCGGTCGCCTTCCGCGACCCGGCGCTGCTCAACGCCGTCGGCGTGCACGAGCCGTACGCGCTGCGGGCGATCGTCGAGGTCCACACCGACCAGGGCATCACCGGGCTCGGCGAGACCTACGCCGACGAGGGCCATCTGCGGCGGCTGCACACCGCCGTCGACGTCATCACCGGCATGGACGTGCACACCCTCGGCGGCATGCACCGGCGGATCTCCGAGGCGCTGGCCGGCGACACCGGCTCCGACGGCCACGGCCTGACCGGCATGATCACCAGCAGCAGCACCGCCGACCGGGTCTTCGCACCCTTCGAGGTGGCCTGCCTGGACATCCAGGGCAAGGCGGCCGGGCTCCCGGTCAGCGACCTGCTGGGCGGCGCGGTGCGCTCCTCGGTGCCCTTCAGCGCCTACCTCTTCTACAAGTGGGCCGGCCACCCGGGCGCGGAGCCCGACGCGTGGGGCGAGGCGCTCGACCCGGACGGCATCGTGGCCCAGGCCCGGAAGATGACCGAGGAGTACGGCTTCGGCGCGATCAAGCTCAAGGGCGGGGTCATGCCGCCCGAGGAGGAGATCGAGGCGATCCGGGCGCTGCACAAGGCCTTCCCCGGCGTGCCGCTGCGGCTCGACCCGAACGCCGCCTGGACGGTGGACACCTCGGTGCGGGTCGCCCGGGAGCTGGACGGCATCCTCGAATACCTGGAGGACCCGACGCCCGGCCAGCAGGCCATGGCCGAGGTCGCGCGGCAGGCGCCCATGCCGCTGGCCACCAACATGTGCGTGGTGGCCTTCGACGAGCTGTCGTCCGCGGTGGCCCGCGACTCCGTGCAGGTCGTGCTGTCCGACCACCACTACTGGGGCGGCATGCAGCGCTCCCTGCTGCTGGCCGGCATCTGCCGCACCTTCAGCCTGGGCCTGTCCATGCACTCCAACTCGCACCTGGGCATCAGCCTGGCCGCGATGACCCACCTGGCTGCGGCCACGCCCAACCTCACCTACGCGTGCGACACCCACTGGCCGTGGAAGACCGAGGAGATCGTCGTCCCCGGCGCGCTGGAGTTCTCCGGCGGCGCGGTGCGGGTGCCGCGCACCCCGGGCCTGGGCGTCGAACTGGACCGCGACGCGCTGGCCCGGCTGCACGAGCAGTACGTGCGCTGCGGGCTGCGCAACCGGGACGACACCGGCTACATGCGGCGCATCGACCCCTCGTACGAGAAGAAGTCGCCGCGCTGGTGACCGCCCTCCTGCGGGACCCCGCCTAGACGTCGACGTAGGCGCTGCCGCCCGCCTCACAGGTGGCGGCGCCCGCCGTCACGTCGGCCAGCCAGGACGCGAACGCGGGCACGTCGTCCTCCGGGACCCCGACGGTGAAGGTCACCGCGGCGCCGTACGCGGTGTCCCGCAGCGCGTGGCCGGCCGCGCGCAGGTCGTTCTCCAGCCGCCCGGCCCGCGCGTGGTCCACCACCACGGTCAGCAGCACCAGGCGGCGCCGCTCGACGGTGCCGATCTCGTCCAGCGCCGCCGACACCGCGCCGCCGTACGCCCGGACCAGGCCACCCGCGCCGAGCTGGATTCCGCCGTAGTAGCGGGTGACCACGGCGACGGTGTCGCGGACCGCGCGGCCCAGCAGCACCTGGAGCATGGGGGTGCCGGCCGTCCCGCCCGGCTCGCCGTCGTCGCTCGCCCGGTGCAGCCGCCCGTCGGGGCCGATGACGTACGCGAAGCAGTTGTGCGTGGCCGCCGGGTGCGCCCTGCGCACCTCGCGGATCACCGCCTGCGCGGCCTCCTCGTCGGCGGCGGGGGCCAGCGTGCACAAGAACCGCGAGCGCTTGATCTCACTTTCGTGCACGCCCGCGCGCGCCACCGTCAGGTAGGAGTCCGCCATCGGTCCAGACTAGGGGGTGGCCCGGCGGGGAATGGAGGTACCTCTGCCCCGGTTGACCAGGGCGTACGGGCTTGCGACGACGGGCGACGGAGGACGGTATGTACGGCGACAGCGCGACGGTGCGGCGGATCCTGGAGGACAGCGGCGACACCTGGGCGGTGGTCGGCCTGTCGAACAACACCGCGCGCGCCGCGTACGGCGTCGCCGAGGTGCTGCGCCGCCACGGCAAGCGGGTCGTGCCGGTCCACCCGAAGGCCGAGGCCGTGGCGGGCGAGCAGGGGTACGCCTCGCTCGCCGACATCCCCTTCCCGGTCGATGTGGTGGACGTCTTCGTCAACTCCGCGCTCGCCGGGCAGGTCGCCGACGACGCGGTCGGCATCGGGGCGAAGGCCGTGTGGTTCCAGCTCGGCGTGGTGGACGAGGCGGCCTACGACCGCACGCGCGCGGCCGGGGTGGAGATGGTCATGGACCGCTGCCCCGCCATCGAGATCCCGCAGCTGGGCTGACGGCCGCCCGGCTCAGACGCCGAGCCCGTCCAGAATCACGGCGTTCGGCAGGCCGCCGAGCAGCTTGCCGGGCACGATGAGCTTGCCGCGGCGCGCCCCGCTGCCGATGAGCACCCAGGGGGTGTCCAGCACCGCCGGGTCGATCAGCAGCGGCCAGTGCGCGGGCAGCCCGACCGGGGTGATGCCGCCGTACTCCATGCCGGTCTCGCCGGTGGCGGTGTCCATCGCGGCGAAGGACGCCTTGCGGGCGCCCAGGTGCCGCCGCACCGCGCCGTTGACGTCCACCCGGGTGGCGGACAGGACCACGCACGCGGCGAGGGTGACGTCCTGGCCGCGCTTGCCCGCGACGACCACGCAGTTCGCCGACGCCTCCAGCAGCCCGTCGCCGTAGGTGGCGGCGAAGACCGCAGTGTCGGCCTTCTCCGGGTCGCTGTCCACGTGCAGCATCTCGGCGGTGACGGCCGCCGCGACGGGCGGCGGCAGCAGGTCGCGGCGCTCGGTGGCGGGCTGGGCGTCGTCGAAGTCTCCGATGGGGGCGCGCATGCGGCGAATCTAGCAAAACGCGCGGCCCGCCCGCTCAGGCCGGCTGCTGGAACTCGTCCGCCTCCGGCCGCAGTTGCCCGCCCGGTTCGTCCGGCGCCGCCACGAGCGGCACCCCGGGCGCCGGGGTGCGCAGCGGGGGCTGCCACGCCCCGGCCGCGGAGTCCCAGCGCCGGACGACCCGGGCGGGTGCGCCCGCGACGACCGCGTAGTCCGGGACCTCGCCGCGGACGACGGAGCCCGCCGCGACGACGACGTTCCGGCCGAGCCGCGCGCCCGGCAGGATCACGCAGTTGGCGCCGAGCCAGCTTCCGGCGCCGATCTCGACCGGGGCGGTGCGCGGCCACTGCTCGCCGACCGGCCGGGTCACGTCGTCGTAGGAGTGGTTGATGCTGGTCAGGTAGACGTTGGGGCCGCAGAAGACGTTGTCGCCGATCGTGATGGGGGCGAGCGCCACCACATGGCTGTCCCGGCCCAGCACCACGCCGTGCCCGAGCCGCAGCACCGGGCCGGGGCCGTAGTCGGGCGGGGGGTGGCCCGCGGGCGCGGCCTCGGGCGGCAGCAGGCCGACGGTGAGGGTGACCTGCTCGCCGATGATGCAGTAGTCGCCGAGGTGGATCCAGCGCTCCCCGAAGACGGTGCCCTGCGGGTGGGCGAGCCGGGTGCCGGGCCCGATGCGGCCGAAGCGCAGCGGCCCGGGGCGCTCCGCGGTGACGGCGGCGGTCTCGTGCGCCCAGCGCCAGGCGCGGTGCACGAGCCGCGACACCGCGCGCCGCCGCCGCGCCGCGAGCCCGCGGCCGCTGGGCGGGGCGGCGGGCACGGGCGCGGTGTTCGCGTTCTCGGAAAAGAACACGTTCTTGTTCCTGGGCACGCAGCCACCGTATACGGTGCCGGGGAAGATCGGCGGAACGGCATGAGGGAGCGGTCCGATGGCGGAGCAGCAGGCGGGGGCACGGGAGCAGCGCACCGGGGCCCTGGTCGCGGGGATCGCCGGCGTACGGCCGGAGATCGACCCGGCGGCGTACACGGCCCCGACCTCCGTGGTGCTCGGGCGGGTGACGCTGGGCGCCGGGGCGAGCGTCTGGTACCACGCGGTGCTGCGCGGGGACTGCGAGTCGATCGCGATCGGGTCCGGGTCCAACGTCCAGGACAACTGCTCGGTCCACGCCGACCTGGGCTTCCCGGTGGTGGTGGGCGAGAACGTCTCCGTGGGGCACAACGCGGTGCTGCACGGCTGCACGGTGGAGGACGGGGTGCTGATCGGGATGGGCGCGACGGTGCTGAACGGTGCGCGCATCGGTGCCGGTTCACTGGTGGCCGCGCAGGCGCTGGTGCCGCAGGGCATGCAGGTCCCGCCCGGCTCGCTGGTCGCCGGGGTGCCCGCGCGGGTGCGGCGCGAGCTGACCGAGGAGGAGCGGGCGGTGGTCCGGCTCAACGCCGAGCACTATGTGGCGCTCGCCGAGGTGCACCGCGACGCCGTCGGGGACGGGCGGGGCTGAGCGGAGGAGGCGGGCGCCGCCGGGCCGTACGCGGGGGCCCGGCCCGCGCTGCCTACTCGGCGGGCGCCGCCGCGACCTCGGCCGCCTCCTCGGCGGGCGCGGCGGCTTCCATCTCCGCCTGCACCTTCGCCGCACGCCGCTTGACCAGGACGAGCGAGCCGATGCCGAAGAGCACCGCGACGCCCAGCCCGACGTAGCCGAAGCGCTTGAGCCACGGCTCGGCGACCTGGCCCACGTAGTAGATGACGGCGGTGATGCCGCCGGCCCACACGATGCCGCCCAGCGCGTTGGCGGTCAGGAAGCGGCCGTAGGGCATCTTGAGCACGCCCGCGAGCGGCCCGGCGAAGATCCGCAGCAGGGCGACGAAGCGGCCGAAGAAGACCGCCCACATGCCCCAGCGCTGGAAGGACCGCTCGGCGGTGGCCACATGCCCTGGTGAGAAGTGCGAGGGGAAGCGTCTGCCGAGCCGTTCGAGCAGCGGTTTGCCGCCCTTGCGGCCGATCGCGTAGCCGATCGAGTCGCCGCCGACGGCCCCGACGATGGCGAAGGTGCCGACCAGCCACGGGTTGGCGTTGCCCTGCGAGGACATCAGCGCCGCGGTCATCAGCACGATCTCGCCCGGCAGCGGGATGCCCAGGCTCTCCAGGCCGACCACCAGACCCACCATCAGGTAGACGGCGACCGGCGGGATGCCGTCGAGCCAGTCCTGCACATGCACAGGAGGTCCCTCCCCACGACGACGGTCGAACGTGCGCTCCCGGCGCACTCCCAGGAAGCCTAACCGACCGGACGGGCGAACCGTCCCGGGCCGCCGCGCGTTCCGGCCGGTCAGCTCGGGTCGGCACGGTCCGCGTCGGCGGGGGGCGGGCTCGGCTCCCGGGGCTCAGCTGTTGGGGCGCAGTGTCCAGACGATCGTCATGTGCGAGGTCTCGGCGCCGTCCTCGCGGCGCACCGACACCTCGACGGGGAATTCCGGCCGGGTGCCGGCGTCCAGCTCCGCGAGGACCTCGGCGGCGGGCCGGCCGAGCACCGCGGTGGCGGTCAGCGGGCCGCGGGCGAGCTTGGTCCAGCCGATCTCGGCGCGCACCGGCAGCGGTACGGCCCGGCCCAGCTGGTCGGCGAACGCGCCGATCACGACGGCCCCGCTCGCGGACTCGGCAAGGGTGAACATCGCGCCGGCGTGCGGCCCGGCGACGTGGTTGTGGTACTCCGGGTCGTCGGGCAGCGCGAGCACCGCACGCTCGGCGGTGGTCTCCAGGTACTCCAGCCGGAGCGTGCGGACCATCGGCACGGTGGCCGTGAGGAATTCGCCTATGGAAGCCGGCGTGGGCAAGGTCTCGGACATGCCAGGATGTTACCAGCGAGTAGGCCCATCCGGCGTGGAACCACGGCGCCCGCTCCCCTAGTGTTTCCAGCCATGTGGCCAGGAGACCAGCAGGCCGGGGGACAATCCGGCGGAGAGCAGTACCCAGCGGGCAATCCCCCGCAGCAGCCCCAGGGGCCGTACGGTCAGCCGCCGAACCCGTACGCGCAGCCCGGCTATCCGCAGCCCCCGCAGCAGCCGGGCTACCCGCAGTCCGGCCAGCAGCCTCCGGCGCAGCCGCCCGGACCGCCGCCCGTTCCGCCGGGGCAGCAGCCGCCGGCCCCGCAGCCGTACCCGCAGACCCAGCCGTACGGCACCCCGTCGCCGTACGGCCAGCCCGGCTACCAGCAACCGGTCCAGCAGCCCGGGTACTCCGTGCCGGGCGGGCCCGGTCCGGTCGGCTACCCGACGCCGCAGCCCTTCCCCGGCGGGCCCGGGGGCGGGCAGCCGCCCGGCCGCAACAAGACCACGATCGCGATAGCCATCGGCGCCGCCCTCGCGGTGATCGCGGCCGTCGTGGTGACCGTCGTCCTCGTCGGCAAGGACGACGGCAAGAAGACCGACGCGCACGACACCACCTCGCCCAGCGTCTCCGCGAGCTCCGCCACCCCCACCGGCACCCCCACGCCCACCGCGACCGGCACCATGGAGGCCGGGGGCGGCGACGAGGACGACCCGCGCGGTCCCGCCGGCTCCACCGACGTCCAGCCCGTCGTCCCCGGCTGGAAGGTCGTCAAGCGCGCCGAGCGCAACTCGGCCTTCGACGTGCCGCCCGGCTGGACGGTCGGCAGCGAGTCCATGAGCGTCGGCTACGAGGACGACGCGGGCAAGCCGCAGGTCATCGTGGGTGCCCCCGCGTACTACATGGAGGACACCTGCAAGGACGGCAAGGTCTCCGCCAGCAACGCCACCGCGGGCACCAAGGGCGGCGCGGGCGCCGCCAGCCTCCAGGCCGCCGCCGAGAACGAGGCCAGGGCCTGGGCGAAGTACGCCTTCCAGGAGAACGACAAGGGCACCGTCTCCCCCGCCCTCGACAGCAAGGCCTTCCACAACGCGCACGGCATCACCGGCTGGCAGGCGCAGGCCACGATGACGAACGTGCCCAAGGCCAACAAGTGCTCGTCGAACGGCGTCGCCTACGCCGTCGCCTGGCTGGACCCGGCGCAGAAGACCCCGACCCCGATCGTGTGGGTGCTGTGGGCCAGGACCGGGGTCTCCGGCCAGCTCGCGCAGTCGGTGATCGACCAGATCAAGTCCACGATCCGGCCGATCAAGCAGTAGCCGCCTCCGTCGCCCGGGTCCCTCGGCGGGCGGAAGAGCCGGGGGGCCGGGCGCGGGGCCCGGCCGCCGGTAAACCGTTTGGCAGGACGCCCGGGGTGCGGCGATAGTCCCCTGATGACCGCAGACGACCACCGGGCCGGCCACCGGACCGCCCGCCGCGGCCTCCCGCCCTGGGCGGGACGCGACTTCCGGCTCCTGGTAAGCGCCTCCTTCATCACCGGCGCGGGCAACGCGGGCGCGACGATCGCCGCGGCCTTCGCGGTCATCGAGGCGGGCGGCAGCGCCACGGACGTCGGCGTCGTCGCCGCGGCCCGCACGCTGGCGATGGTCGTGCTGCTGCTCGTCGGCGGCGCGCTCGCCGACCGGCTGCCGCGGCAGCACGTCATGGCCGTCGCCAACGTCGTCAACGCGGTCTCGCAGGCGCTCTTCGCCGCGCTGGTCCTGACCGGCCACCCCGCGCTGTGGCAGATGGCGGCGCTCACTGCGGTCGGCGGCGGGGCCCACGCGTTCTTCGCGCCCGCGGCCCAGGGCCTGGTGCTGGCCACCGTCGAGTCCCGGCACGCGGGCCCGGCCATCTCCGTCTACCGGCTGTCCACCAACGCGGCCACCGTCGGCGGCGCCGCGCTCGGCGGCGCGCTGGTCGCGGCGGTCGGCGCCGGGTGGGTGCTCGCGGCCGACGCGGCCGGCTTCGTGGTCGCCGCGGTGCTGCGCGCCCGTATCGACACCGGCGGCGCCGCCCGGCTGCCGCGCACCGGCGGGGTGCTCGGCGAACTGCGCGAGGGCTGGCGCGAGGTCATCAGCCGGCCGTGGCTGTGGGGCATCGTGGTGCAGTTCTCCGTCGTCAACGGCATGTTCACGGCGGTCGAGTCGGTCTACGGCCCGCTGGTCTCCCGCGACCACCTCGGCGGCGCGGGCCCCTGGGGCCTGGCACTGGCCGCCGGCGGGCTCGGCACGGCGTGCGGGGCGGTGCTGATGATGCGCTGGAAACCGCGCCGGGTGCTGCTCGTCGGCACCCTGTGCGTCTTCCCGCTCGCGCTGCCCGGCGCCGCGCTCGCCCTGCTGCTCCCCGCGTGGACGCTCGCGCTGGTGATGTTCGCGGGCGGCATCGCGATCGAGGTCTTCGCGGTCGGCTGGATGCTGGCGATGCACCAGGAGATCCCGGAGGACCTGATGTCACGGGTCGCGGCCTACGACTGGCTGGGCTCGGTCGCCATGACCCCGGTCGCGGTGGCCGCGGCGGGCCCCGCCGCCTCGGCGTTCGGCCTGCGGCCCGCGCTGTGGGGGTCGTCCGCGCTGATCGTCCTGCTGACGGCGCCGGTGCTGCTGCTCCGCGACGTCCGCACCCTGCGGATGGCGCCGCGGCACCCGTCGCCGCTCCGGGTTCCCGCCCGGGAGGCGGAGGAGGAGGCGGCAGCGTAAGGCGGCGCGCCGCGCGCGGTCACCCGACGCTGAAGGCGCCCTCCGGAGGCGGCGGGGAGGGGCTCGCGGTGGCATCGGTCACCGGAGCGGCCCTGCCCGCCAGCCGGACCAGGTCCGCGCCGTGGACAACGCGCGCGGGGAAGGCGTCGGCGGCGCACCGCCGCCTCAGCGCGTCCACGGGCAGCGGACGGCGGCTCGCGGCGAGGACGGCGTTGCCGTAGCGCCGGCCGCGCAGCACGGTGGGCTCCGCCAGCACGCACACGTCGCCGCCGCCCGCCTCTTCGTCTGCCGCGCAGGCCGCGAGCGCGGCCCGTACGGTGGCCAGTTGGGAGCGCAGGAAGGCGAAGGGCGCGGCGTCGGCGAGGTTGGCGAGGTAGAGGCCGCCGGGCCGCAGGACGCGCAGCGCGTCCCGTACGAACTCCACCGACGTCAGCTCGGCCGGCACGGTGGAGCCGCCGAAGACGTCGGCCACCACGAGATCCGCCGTCCCGGCCCCGGCCGTGGCAATCCAGGCGCGGGCGTCCGCGGTGTGCACGACCGGCACGGGATCGCGCATCGGCAGCACCTCCGCGACCAGCGCGGCGAGCCGCCCGTCCGCCTCCACGACCTGCTGCCGCGCCCCGGGCCGGGTGTGCGCGAGCCAGCGCGGCAGCGTCATCGCCCCGCCCCCGAGGTGCACCGCGTCCAGCGGCTCCGCACCGGGGAAGACCGCGTCGACGGCGTACGCGATCCGGCGCACGTACTCGAATTCGAGGTGGCCGGGGTCGTCGAGATCCACGTACGACTGCGGCGCACCGTCCACGGTGAGCAGCCACGCACGGTCGCGGTCGATGTCGGGAAGCAGGCGTGCGGTGCCGAAGTCGGTCTCACGCGTCACGGGCGCGGGGTCGGCGCCCGGTCCGCCGGGTTCCTCGTCGTGGTCCACCGCCCCATTGTCGCGCGGCGCCCACGGGCGGCTCACGGCGGAGCCGGTGCCACCGGCGGCGGGACACGCTGCCCACCCGGCGGGCCCCGGCGATCCGGCAGCTTTGCCGGGCGGCCCCTCCGGCACCGCGCCGGGTGCAGCTTCGCGCGGCCGGGCCGGGGTGCGGCCCGCCGCTGCCCGGTACGGGTGACCGTACCGGGCAGCGGCGGGAGCCGGACCACCGGCCCCGGGCCGCGGCTCAGAGCAGCGCGGACACCGTGCCCGCGCCGACCGTGCGACCGCCCTCGCGGATGGCGAAGCCGAGTCCCGGCTCCAGCGGCAGGGCGCGGCCGAGGGAGACGGTGACCTCGGCGGTGTCGCCGGGCATCGCCATCGGCACGTCGCCGAGGTCCACGTCGCCGACCACGTCCGCGGTGCGGATGTAGAACTGCGGGCGGTAGCCGGAGGTGACCGGCGTGTGCCGGCCGCCCTCCGCCGCGGGCACGACGTAGACGCGCGCGGTGAAGCGGCGGTGCGGGGTGACGCTGCCCGGCGCCACGACGACGTCGCCGCGCCGCACCTGGCCGCGCTGCACCCCGCGCAGCAGCAGCGCCACGTTGTCGCCCGCCTGCGCGGATCCCATCGGCTTGCCGAAGGTCTCCAGGCCGGTGACGACGCTGGTGACCGGCTCCCCCGCCGCCGTGTGCAGCTCGACGCGGTCGCCGGGCGCGATCGTGCCGCGCTCGACCGCACCGGTCACGACGGTGCCGCGCCCGGTGATGGTCAGCACGTTCTCGACCGACAGCAGGAACGGCGCGTCGGTGTACCGCACCGGCACGGGCACGTAGGCGTCGACCGCGTCCAGCAGCTCGCCGATCGCGTCCGTCCAGCGCGGGTCGCCCTCCAGGGCGCGCAGCCCCGACACCCGTACGACCGGCACCTCGTCGCCCGGGAAACCGTGCGCGCCCAGCAGCTCGCGCACCTCCAGCTCCACCAGGTCGGTCAGCTCCGGGTCTCCCGCGTCGGCCTTGTTGAGCGCGACGACGACGTACTCGACCCCGATCTGCCGGGCCAGCAGCACGTGCTCGGCGGTCTGCGGCATGACGCCGTCGAGCGCCGAGACGACCAGGATGGCGCCGTCGAGCTGCGCCGCGCCGGTGATCATGTTCTTGACGTAGTCGGCGTGGCCGGGCATGTCGACGTGCGCGTAGTGCCGCCCCGCCGTCTCGTACTCCACGTGCGCGATGCTGATGGTGATGCCGCGGGCCGCCTCCTCCGGCGCCCGGTCGATCCGGTCGAACGGCACGAACGTGCCCGTGCCGCGGTCGGCCAGGACCTTGGTGATGGCCGCGGTGAGGGTGGTCTTGCCGTGGTCGACGTGGCCCATCGTGCCGATGTTGAGGTGCGGCTTGGTGCGCACGTACGCCTGCTTGGACATGACGGTGTCTCCTCCTGGGACGCCGGGTGAGTCGGGAACCCCTGGCCGGTCCGACCCTCCCCGTGCGGGGTCCCACCGGACATCGGTCCGGGGAGGGTCAGCGTCGGGCGCCGTCGAAGGATGCGTTCGCGTTCCGGCCGGCCGGGGCGGCGTTCGCGCCCGCGGTCGGGCAGGCGGCCTTCGACGCCGCGACCGCTGCCGCGGTGGCGTCTGCGAGGAAGGCGAGCCGGAACATGCCCCGATCATGGCCCGCGGCCCCGCCCCGCGTCGAAGGGTTTTCGCCGCCGTCGTCCCTGCCGTCCCGTCAGCGGCGGCGCCCCTCCTCCCACTCCCGGACGGGGATCCGGCTGATCTCCAGCACCTCTCCGAGCGTCCCCCACTCGTCCTTGCCCAGCCGCGTGAGCGGCCGCAGCCGCTGGATGTCCGGATGCCCGTCCACCAGCACCGCCTCCGACACCGCCGCGTGCACGACCCGCCCGAACACCACGGTGGAATCCCCCAGCCGCACGGTGCTGTGCAGTTGGCACTCCAGCGCCACCGGTGAAGCCGCCACCCGTGGCGGCTTCACCCGCGCGCTGGGCTCCCGCGCGATCCCCACCTCGTCGAACTCGCTCACGCCGTGCGGGAAGTCCGTCCCCGTCGCGTTGATCTCCTCGAAGAGGTGCTCGGGCGCGAGATTGACCACGAACTCCCCCGTCTCCTCGACATTGCGCAGCGAGTCCTTCCGCCCGACGGAGGTGAACTGCACGACGGGCGGATCGACACAGGCGACGGTGAAGAAGCTGTGCGGGGCGAGGTTGTCACAAGAGCCGTCCGCGGTGGTCGTGGACACCCAGGCGATGGGCCTGGGGACCACGGTCGCCGTGAGGAGCCTGTAGAACGCGTTCCGGCCGAGCTGCTCAGGATCGAAGTCGATTCGCATGCGCCCCAGTATCCCGGCGGGCACACGCGAGCCCGACGACGGATCGCGGCACGGCCGAACCCGGTGTTCTCCGGAAAGTGCCCGGTGGCGGACGGCACGAGCACGACCCCGTCCCGCTGGGTACGCCCCGGCGCGCAGCTGCGCACGCCGGGTCGCCCGTACGCTCCGCCGGCACCTTCTGCGTAGGAGCCGTCAGGTTCAGGGAAGCGTCCAGTGCTGGTTGACGCCGCCGTCGCAGTCCCAGATGTCGAGCTGGGTGCCGTTGGTGGTGGCGAAGCCGGGATCGTCCAGGCACCTGCCGGAGGCCGGGTTGACCAGGCTGCCGTTCGCGCCCGGCTGCCAGACCTGGTTGCCGCCGCCGTTGCAGTCCCACAGCTCGACCAGCGAACCGTTCGACGTGGCGGCACCGGTGACGTCCAGGCACTTGCCGTTGACGGTCAGGGTGCTGCCGCTGCGGGTCCACTGCTGGGCCGGGGTCCCGTTGCAGTCCCACAGATCGGCCTTGGTGCCGTTCGCCGAGGCGCCCGCGAAGTCGTCCAGGCACTTGCCGGCCATCCCGGACGTCACCGGGCCGGTCCCGCCCGACGAGCCGCCGCTGCCGGCTCCGGTGAAGGCTCCGAGACCGTTGGGGGTGCCCAGGCCGGTCGGGCCGTCGTAGCCCGCTCCGGCGTTGCACAGGTAGGACGCGCCGCACGAGCCGTTGGAGCCCGAGGTGATGTCGTTGAGGCTTCCGGAGTGTGCGTACAGGACCGAGGCCGCCGGGTCGGCGGGCGCTCCGGCCAGCGCGTAGACGGCGGCGATCAGCGGGGAGGAGGCGCTCGTGCCGCCGACCACGAACCAGCCGCCCTGCCCGTAGGTGTCGTAGACCGCGACGCCGGTGCCGGGGTCGGCGACCGCCGAGACGTCGGAGACGCTTCGCCCGGAGCAGCCGGTGTCGTGCTGCCAGGACGGCTTGGCCTCGTAGGCCGAGCAGCCCGAACCCGCGCCGGACCATGCCGTCTCCGACCAGCCCCGCCCGGTGCCGGAGTTCTTCCGCAGCGAGGTGCCGCCGGCCGCGATCACGTACCGTGAGGTGGCCGGGAAGCTCGTCCCGTAACCGCTGTCGCCGGAGCTGGCGACCTCCACCACACCGGGGTGGTTGTAGGAGGAATCGGCGTTGTTGGCGCTGTCCCCGGTGCCCCAGCTGTTGGAGATGAAGTGTGCGCCGAGCGAGATCGCGGTGTTCTGTGCCGCGTCCAGGTTGCCGGACTCCACCACGAGGATGTGGCACAGCGGGCAGACCGCGGAGATGACATCGATGTCGAGCGACGCCTCGGTGCCCCAGCCGGAGTCCGGCGCCGGGTAGTTGCCCTGCTGGCCGCTGCCGTTGACCTTGCGGAAGCAGCCGTTCGCGGTGGTGCAGGCCGGCAGGCCGTACTGCGACCGGTAGGTCGCCAGGTCCGATTCGAGGGTGGGGTTGTCCGCCAGTTCGGTGACGGCCACCGTCGCCCCGCCGCCGTTTGAGGCCGCGGCCGACGCGATGTCGTAGGCGCTGCGCAGGTCCGCGGGACCGTACCCGGAGGGGGTCGCCAGCGGGGCGAGCGCGTTGTCGTGCACGGCGTGGACGTCCGTGCGTATCAGCGCGAAGCAGACCGGCGCTCCCGGGAACAAGGGCTTGGCACACGACGCGGGCGCGCTCGTCGCCCCACTGCTTGTCGTCGCCCGAGGAACGGCGGTGGCGTGTGCGACCGCCGGAGCCGCGAGGGCGATCCCGGCCGCTGCGGCTGACGCGGCAGCTCTACGGAGGAACTGTGTCATGGGTTTCCGCCTGTCGAGGGATGTTGATGACTTGGGCATGCCACGCGTCGAACCGGGAGGACCGACGCGCGGCGGACACCGGGGGCGCTCAGCCGGCGGCGAGCTGGAAGGACTGGTTGGAGCCGCCGTTGCAGGCCCACTGCTCCACGAGGGTGCCGTCCGCGGTCGAGGCGCCGGTGATGTCCAGGCATTTGCCGTTGGCACGGGACACCAGGTGGTACCGGCCGTCGGACTGGGCCACCGGCAGCCACTGCTGGTTGGCGCCGCCGTCCCGTGTCCAGGTGTCCAGGGCGGTGCCGTCCGCGCCGGAGCTCGCCGGATCGTCGATGACCTGGTTGTCGGCGGCGGAGTTGCGGTTGGCGATCGTGTAGTAGCCGCTGTCGGTGGGACGGAACTGCCACTGCTGGTTGGCCTGACCGCCGCAGGTCCACTGGAGCAGCGGGGTGCCGTTGGCCGTCCCGGCACCGGAGGCGTCCACGCACTTGCCCGAGTGGGCGGCCACCAGCTTGTACCAGGCCGAGGTGTCGACAGGCCCTGAGGGCGCTGTGCCCCCGCCGCCGTTCAGCGAGTCGAGCGTGATCGAGGCCGAGGACGGGCTGTCGTCGTGGACCAGCGACTCGTGGTTGCCGACGTCGTCGAAGGCGAAGGCGTACGCGTTGCCGTCGGCCATCTGGGCGTGCAGATACTTGGCGTAGTAGTTGGTGTCCGCGTCCCCGTAGAAGCCCGCGGTGCCGCTGTCGGGCTGGTCGGGGTCGGTGAGCAGCGTGGTGCGGTTGTAACCGGCGCACAGGGTTCGCGAGATCGGGCCGCGGACGAGGTCGTTGGGGGCGTCCAGCAGCTTGTAGCAGCCGAAGATGCTGTCCGAGTCGGGCTTCTGGAAGCTGGTGACGACGGCGCCCGAGGCGTTGGTGAAGTTCATCGTGTTGCCCGAGACCCGCCCGTAGTACCTGGTGCCCGGCTGATCGGCGAAGGGGGTGACCGTCAGCGTCGAGGTGCTGTACTTCGACCACACGCGGTTGACGTAGTCGTCCATCACGGTGGCGGGCAGGGCGCCGGACTCGATGCCGTGGCCGGGGTTCACGGCGCGCAGGATCGTGCCGTCGGAACGCTTCTGGACGAGACCCGCCCAGCCGCCGGGCTGGTTCTGCAGGGAGGTGAAGAAGGCGTTGTACCCGCCGGACTTCAGCGTGCCGGTGGTCCTGGTGCCGCCGGAGCCCGAGACGCCGACGGTGTACGGCACCGAGAACATGTCGACCTGCGTGCTGTTGATCCACAGCCCCGCGTCGTCGAGGGTGTACTCGGTCCAGTCGAACAGGATGTTGTGGTTGGGGTCGGACGGGTTCTGGACCGCGGGCTGCACCAGGCCGCCGGTGGTCAGCCGGAAGTCCAGCTTCTGGCCGAAGGAGAAGTAGATCCGGCCGGAGAACTTCGGGATGCGGAGGGTGGCGGACTGTCCGTTCGCCGGGCCGGCGATCGACGCGTCCGGCGCCGGGGTCGGCGGGTTGCCGCCCGCCGGCCAGGCGTGGAAGGTGCCGTTCGCGTCGGCCCAGCCCTGGCGGCCCGTGGAGAGCTGGGTGCCCAGGTCGTAGAGGTAGATCTGCTCGCTGCGACCGGAGTTGTTGGTGTAGGTCAGCGGGATCGTGTCGGGTACCGCCGCGTGGGCTCCGGGTGCGGTGGCGAGTACGGTGAGTCCGGCCGCGGCGAGAGCCGTGACGAGGAACGGTGTCAGAGTCTTCCGTGCGCTGGGCACGTGTCCTCCTGGTGGGGGGATGGGACGACCGGGTCCGGGGCAGGAACCGGTTCGCAGTCGGCGACCGTCCTGCCCCGGGTGTCATGCGTACGTGCCTGTCATGCTCCGGGGGTGGACCACTTCTGGTTTGCGCCGCCGTTGCAGTCCCAGATCACCGTCTGCGTGCCGTCGGTGGTGGAGGAGGCGGGGTCGTCGAGGCAGCGGCCGGAGACCGGGTTGCGGTAGCCGCCGTTGTACGGCTGCCACTGCTGGTTGGCGCCGCCGTTGCAGTCCCACAGCTCGACCTTGCTGCCGTTGGCGGTTGCCGCGCCGGTCACGTCCAGGCACTTGCCCAGGGCGCGCAGCGTCCCGTCCGGCACGGCGGTCCAGGACTGGGCGCCGGTGCCGTTGCAGCCCCAGATCTGCACGGCGGTGCCGCTGGCGCTGCTGCCGGAGTTGACGTCCAGGCACTTTCCGGCGACGCCGGACCGGACCGGACCGCCGACGGCGACCGGGGGTTTGATCCACCCGGCGCTGTCCGCGGCCTGGATGCCGGCGTTGAAGGCGTCGGCCATCTTGCTGAAGCCGTTGTCGTTGGGGTGCAGCGCGTCGGAGAGGTCTGCGGTGGTCAGAGCGCTCATGTCGACGAGGCGGACGTGCTGACCCGCGGCCTGCTTGGCCTGGACGATGCCGGGGAGCTTGGCGTTGAAGGCCGGCCGGTTCGGTTCCTCGGTGGCGTTGGTGGAGACGATCAGGGTGCCGACCAGGACGGTCGCGTCGGGGGCGTCACTGGTGAGCTGGTCGATCAGGGCACTGAGCCGGTCGGTGGCGGTGGGGACCTGGTAGTTCTGGTTCAGGTCGTTGGTACCGATCTCCAGGGTGATCACATTGGGCCGGTACTGGGCCAGGACCGCATCGGCTATGCCCGCGATCTGGTCGATCCGCCAGCCGGAGTGGCCCTCGTTGTCGGGGTCGGACATCGGGCCGTTCCGGCCGGAGCCCACGAAGTCCAGGGGGTGTCCCTCGGCTGCCAGCTCGTTCCACAGGAAGCCGCGGTAGCTGTTGCCCGACGGGCTGCCGACACCCCAGGTGATCGAGTCGCCCAGCGGCATCACCCGCAATGACGCGGGCGCCGCGGCTGCCCGTGGCTGGGCCGCCGCTGTACCGGCCATCGCCGGCAGCGTCACGCCCAGGCTGAGGGCAACCGTCATCGCCGCAACCGTTCCTGTTTGTCTGATCCTCATGCGTCCTCCTCTGCCGTGCGGGGTGGGGTCAGGTGGTGGGAACAGTCCAGCGCTGGTTGTTGCCGGTGTTGCAGTCCCAGATCTCCAGTTGGGTACCGTCGGTGGTGCTGGCGTTGGGGACGTCGAGGCAGCGGCCGGACTGGGGGTTGACCAGGGCGCCGGTCGAGGCGGTGTAGGTCCACTTCTGGTTGTTGCCGCCGTTGCAGTCCCACAGCTCGACCAGGGTGCCGTTGGCGGTGCCGCCGTTGCCGGTGACCTCCACGCACTTGCCCAGGACCTTGAGGGTGCCGTCGGTTCCGACGGTGACCTGCTGGGCGGCGGTGTTGTTGCACGTCCAGATCTGGATCTTGTTGCCGTTGGTGGTCGAACCGGTGTCGTTGTCCAGGCACTTCCCGCCGTTCGCCGACACCACCGCCCCGGTGCCGCCCGGGGTGCCTCCGGTGCCGCCGCCGGTGCCGGGAGTGATCGCGAGGTTGTCGAACTGGTCGGTGCGGTAGCCCTGGATGCCGAGACCCGCCTGCCCGCTGGAGAAGGAGGTGTCGGTCACCGAGCCGAACTGGTTGCCGTCGAGCTTTGCGCTGATGGTGGAGCCCTGGAAGGTGAAGGACAGGTTGTGCCAGGTGCCGGTGCCCAGCGCGGTGGTGGTGCCGGTGGCCAGCGTGTGGTTGGAGCCGTCGGTGTACATCTTCTCGATCCACCACTGACCGGTGTCGCGGATCCGCAGGTAGTAGGCGTTCATGTGGGACTGGGGACGCTGCTGGGTGTTGGCCCGGCCGAGCAGTTCGGTGGTGCCGGCGCTTCGCAGCAGGACGTCGGAGCTGACGGTGTAGTTCGCCCAGGTCGGGTCGCCGATCAGAGCGTAGGAGTCGGAGTCGTCCTGCCATTCGATCGGCTTGACCGGTGCCATCTGCTGGACGCACTGCCCGCTGCGGCCGGTGCAGGGCTGGACCTCGAAGGAGCCCTGCATGTCGGACAGGTACCTGGCCTCGGTGCCGTTGCCGTAGCTGTCGTAGGTGTCGGAGTACGGCAGCGCGAGCGCGTGGTCGGCGGGCGCGGTCGCGGTGCCCTTGCCGCCGCCGCCGAGGGTGGTGACGGTGTAGACGTAGCCGGGCTGCATGGTCAGCGAGTACGAGCCGTTGCTCGGCGTGATGTCCTGGGTGTGGACGAACGAGGTCGCGGTGCTCGGATTGTTGACGTCGGTCGACCAGACGTGCACGGTCCCGGTGGACAGACCGCCCTTGACGTTGAAGTTCACCGTCTGCGACGAGGTGGAGGTCGTGGTCTCCAGGATCGTCGAGTAGTCCGAGGTGGTGTTGGACTTCACCGTCACATAGGTGCCGTTGTTCTCGTTCCCGCCGAGGTAGCCCGACGCGGAGTCGATGAACTTCCAGCCGGGCTGGGTGAACTGGGTGACCTGCGCGGTCGCCCAGGTGCTGGCGCCGATCGTGTAGTGCCCCGACCAGGGCGACGCGGCGGTGGCCAGGCCGACGGTGTTGTAGGGCAGGTTCGGGTAGATCGCCGCGATCAGTGGCCAGTTGAAGTAGCTGGTCATCTTCGCGTCGACGTACCCGCGGGTGATCGCACGGATCAGCGCCGGGGCGCCGGTGTTCATGTCCTGCGAGCCGTTCTCGCTGTCCCACAGCGGCTTGCCGTTGTTCTTGGCCGCCGTGGTGCTGGAGCAGCTCTTCGCGTCGCCGCCGTCACCGCCGTTGCAGGAGTAGTGCGCGCCGATGATCGACACCGCGTCGTTGAAGGCGGAGTTGCCGGCCATGTCGTCCGCGACACCCCACCCGGAGTCGTCGGCGACCAGCTGCACGCTGCCGTAGCCGTGCGCGTTGAGGGCGGACCGCAGCTGGACGAACCAGTTCGCGTCGTGGCCGCGCTCGTTCCAGCCGCCGAGGTACTTGATGGTGAGGTCGTGCTGCTTGGCGCAGTCCAGCCAGGAGATCAGGTAGTTGATGGTGTCGGTGGACCAGAAGCCGCCGTTGATCCACCCGGGCGCGGCCCACGCCAGGCCGTAGAGCCCGATGTTCGGATTGCGGGCCTTGGCCTGCTCGCCGAGCCAGAACTCGTAGCCCGCGTTGCAGTTGATCGTGCCCCGCGCGTGCTCGATCGACGGCTCGGAGCCGTCGGTGGAGTTCGCGTCGCCGCCGATCTCCAGCTTCAGCAGCTGCAGGTTCGCCCCGTAGCCGGGCTTGAACATGTAGTCCAGGATCTGCGACTGCTGCGCGGCCGGATAGTCCGTCAGCAGCCGGGAGTTACCCCCGCCACCGCTGATCGCCCCGATCCCGTCGAACGTCCGCCCGCTCTGGGCGCCGTCCACCGTGATCGTTGTCGTCGCCGCCTGCGCCGGAGCGACGGCGACAGCGAGAAGCGCGGCGAGGAGCGTAAGTACCCATAGCGGGGTGAATATCCATAGTCGTGACATGAGTGACAACCTTTGCAGGAGGGGGTGGCGGAAAGCGTGTGATCGTGTTCATTTGCCGGTCGAGACCCTGACGGGAGAACAGAAACGAACAGCTCGCAGGGACTGCACCCGCACGGCGCGACCGCAGGGCCGGCCGGCAGCGGTCGGACGATGCCGATGGACAATCGACTCTGACAACGTTGTCGGTGCGAGAGACATGGCACCTGATCAGCGGACATGGGAGCTCCCTCACTATCCGACCGACCCCGGCGGGGTGCACTGGTGACTACGGGAGAGCGCTCCCCGAAGCTAGTCAGCGACCATGCTCGCGTCAATGGTCTGGACAAATGGTCGGACTGCTCGACCGCCGACCGCCGAACGCCTCCCCGCGTGAGCGCGCTCCCACGGTGCGGGCACGACGGTACGCATCGGCACCTTCATCCCGGTGGGCGTCCGTGGGCGCCGACCGCTCGCCATGCACCTGACCTGGAATCAGGCACCGATCGGGTGGAACGAGGGCCGCGCGGCGCCGACCCTCGACGCCGAAAGCGCCCCCGGTCCCGCCGCACTGTCACATGCATACGCCTTTTCCTCCGATGTCTGTTGAGTCGTGTGCGCAATTTCGGTCGAATGCGTTGACAGATGTTCAGGAACTGCCCTTTGCTGTGCGGAACTCACCCCCGCCAGTTCAGCAACAGCCGTGCCTCAGGCACCTGGAGCCGCGAAGATGAAGCGATGGCGTATCCCTCTCGCAACCTGCCTGCTCGTTCTCGGACTGGCCGCCCCGGCCACTTCCGCTCATGCCGCAAGCGCGGCCCCGGCCGCGGTCAGTGATCCGGCGTCCCTGGTCAATCCGCTGCTGGGCACCTCCAACGGCGGGAACACCTTCCCCGGCGCCGACACGCCGTTCGGGATGGTCTCGTGGAGCCCCGACACGCCCTCCCGCCCGCCCGGCGGTGACTACGCATACTCCGACAACGTTGTCACAGGGTTCAGCCTCAACCACATCTCCGGACCCGGCTGCGGCGCGATGGGCGACATCCCCGTCCTGCCCACCACCGGAAACGTTGACGGCAATGCCACCGCCGGATACAGCCACAGCCACGAGTCGGCGAGCGCGGGCGCCTACGCGGTCACCCTGAACAACGGGGTGAAGACCGAGCTGACCGCCACCGCCCGCTCCGGCATGGCACGCTTCACCTTCCCCGCCACCACCCAGGCCAACCTGCTGTTCAAACTCAACGCCGACAAGGCCACCAACCTGCACTTCAACCGCGTCAGCAGCACCGAGGTGAGCGGTTCGGTCGACGCCGGGCTGTTCTGCGCGTCCGCCCCGTCCTACACCGCCTACTTCGACATGGTCTTCGACCAGCCGATGACCTCCAACGGCAGCTTCAACGGCGGCGACTCGGTCACCTTCAACACCACCTCCAACCGGGTGGTGCAGGCCAAGGTCGGCCTGTCCTACGTCTCGATCGC
The DNA here is from genome assembly GCF_053604375.1 of Streptomyces sp. NPDC004031. Taxonomy (NCBI): domain Bacteria; kingdom Bacillati; phylum Actinomycetota; class Actinomycetes; order Kitasatosporales; family Streptomycetaceae; genus Streptomyces; species Streptomyces sp. NPDC004031. The sequence continues at coordinate 28,329 of NZ_JBSGHL010000005.1, forward strand.
CGGCGCCACGGCCAACCGCACGGCCGAGAACGGCAGCTGGGACTTCGACGGCACCCGCACCGCCGCGCACAACGCGTGGAATTCCGTGCTCGGCCGGATCGCGATCGCTGGCGGCACCTCCGACCAGCAGAAGGTCTTCTACACCTCGCTCTACCACGCGCTGCTGCACCCGAACCTGCTCAGCGACAGCGACGGCCGCTACCTCGGCTTCGACCACCAGGTGCACACCGTCTCGGGCGGCCAGAAGGCGCAGTACGGCACCTACTCCGGCTGGGACATCTACCGCACCCAGGCACAGCTGGAGGCGCTGGTCGCCCCGCAGCAGGCGTCGGACAGCGCGCAGTCGCTGGTCAACGACTACGCGCAGGCCGGATTCTTCCCCAAGTGGTCGCTGAACTCCGCCGAGACCCAGGTGATGAACGGCGACCCGGGCCCGGCGATCGTCGCGGACTACTACGCCTTCGGCGCACGGAACTTCGACACCGCCGCCGCCAAGGCCGACATGGTCAAGGAGGGCACCACCACGAACCCGATCCGGATGGGCCTGGACCTCCAGACGAAGTACGGCTACCTCCCCTCGGACGGCACCTACCCGCACGACTTCTACGGCTCGGTGGCCACCTTGCTGGAATACAGCGCGCAGGACTTCGCCACCTCGGCCTTCGCCAAGGCGCTGGGCGACACCACCACGGCCTCGCAGTTCGCCAACCGCGCCCAGGACTGGCGCAACGTCTTCAACACCGGCAGCGGCTTCATGCAGCCCAAGCAGCTGAACGGATCCTGGAAGGGCAGCTTCGACCCCACCAGCAGCGACCAGTTCGTGGAGGGCACGTCCTGGCAGTACACCGGCGCGGTGCCGCACAACGTCCGCGGCCTCGCCGACGCCATGGGCGGCAACGCGAAGTACGCCGGCTATCTCGACAGCGTCCTCTCGGACTTCCACGGCTCCGGCGGCGCGCACGCCGACCTCGGCAACGAGCCCTCCATCGAACTGCCCTGGGAATACGACTACATCGGCCAGCCCTGGAAGACCCAGAAGACCGTCCGCCAGGTCCAGGACCAGCTCTGGCCCGACAACCCCGCCAACTGGGGCGTCGGCAACGACGACCTGGGCACCATGAGCGCCTGGTACGTGTGGTCCGCGATGGGCTTCTACCCCGAGACCCCCGGCACCGCCGACCTCGCCCTGGGCAGCCCCCTGTTCACCTCCGTCGACGTGACCCTCGGCAGCGGCGGCCACATCCTCGTCAACGCCCCCTCCGCGGCCGACAACGCCCCGTACGTCCAGAACGCCACCCTCAACGGCGCCAACTGGAACAACGCCTACCTCCCCCCGTCCTTCGCCACCAGCGGCGGCACCCTCAACCTCACCCTCGGCACCAGCGCCAACACCGGCTGGGCCACCGCCGCGTCCTCCGCCCCGCCCTCCTACAACGGCGACGGCGGCAGCAAGCCCCCGGGGCCGCCGGTGAGCCGCACCGGGCCGGTCACGTCCGACATCTCCGGCAAGTGCCTGGACGACAACGCCGGTTCGACCGACGACGGCTCCCACATCCAGTCCTGGTCGTGCAACAACAGCGCCGCCCAGCAGGTCACCGTGGGCGCGGACGGCACGCTGCGGCTCCTCGGCAAGTGCGTGGACGTCGCCTTCGGCGGCACCGGCAACAACACCCTGGTGCAGCTGTGGGGCTGCGACGGCACCGGCAGTCAGCTGTGGACGTACAACTCCGGCACCAAGGCCCTGGTCAACCCCCAGTCCGGCCGCTGCCTCGACATCCCCGACTCCAGTACGACAGACGGCACCCAACTGCAGATCTTCGACTGCAACGGCACCAACGCCCAGCGCTGGAACCTCCCTTCCTGACACTGCGCCTACCGCCCCGGTGTGGTGGACGCCCCTCGGCGAGCACCACCGCGCTCGCCGGGGACACCTCCGCGGCCTTCCCCCCGCACACCGATGGCCTACGCCGCCCCGGCGGATTCAGTCCCCCCGGGGCGGCGTAGGCCGATCCCCCCAAGGAGCTGTGAACGTGTCCCACAACCTGGTCGGACGTCATCCGAACCCTTTGAGCGCCCTCCCCCGGCGGCGGTCGCGGCTGCTCGTCGGCCTGGGCGCGCTGGCCCTGGCAGCAGCGGGCGTGTCCGGTGTCGGGCAGTCCGCCACCCCGGCCGACGCGGCGAGCGGCACCGCCCGGCCGACGCTGACCTTCGCCAACGCCGCGACGCAGGCGACGCTGGGCGCGGCGTACACCAAGGCGCTGACCAACCTGCTCGACACGAACACGGTGTCGTACGACCCGTCCGTCTACAACTCCTCCGGGCTGATGACGAGCAACCCGCAGACCTTCATCCGGGCGGGCGGCGGCTACGCGCAGCCGTGGACCCGGGACGCGGCGGTCAACTCCTGGAATGCCGCGAGCCTGCTGGAGCCGAGGCAGGCCGCGAACACCTTGTGGTCGGCGGTGGTCAGGCAGTCGAACGGGCAGCTGATCGTCCAGCAGGACAACGAGCAGTGGGACCAGGTCGTATGGGCGGTCGGCGCCTGGAACCACTACCTGGTCACCGGAGACCAGAGCTTCCTGGCCAACGCCTACCAGACGGCGGTCAACACCCTCACCACCCGCAAGAACGCGAACTACAACTCGTCCTACGGCCTGTTCCAGGGCCCCGCGTTCTTCAACGACGGCATCGCCGGATACCCGGCCCCGCCCGCGGACAGCACCGAGAGCCACGGCGGCTACGTCGGCGACTACTCGGCGACTTCCACGATGATGACGCTCAGCACCAACGCGGTGTACTACCAGGCCTACCGCAGCGCCGCGCTGATGGCCTCGGCCCTCGGCAAGTCCGCCGGTGAGGTGAGCGCCCTCAACTCCCAGGCCGACAGCCTCAAGAGCGCGATCAACAACCATTTGTGGAACGCCGGCAAGGGCCTGTACGGCTACTTCGTCCACGGCAACGACAGCATGTCGGGCCAGCTGGACCAGACCGAGGAGGGCACGGGTCTGTCCTTCGCCATCCTCTTCGGCATCGCCGGTCCCAGCCAGGCGCGGTCCATCATGCAGAACGCGCACCTCCAGCCGTACGGCATCGTCGACACCTACCCCAACTACGCCCGCTACAGCGACGCCAGGCCCGGCCGCCACAATGTCGTGGTCTGGCCGATGGTCCAGGGCTACTGGGCGGACGCGGCCGCGCAGTCCGGCAACCAGGCGCGGTTCGCCAACGAGGTCCAGCAGCTCGCCGGACTCGCCAACTCCAGCGGGCAGTTCGCCGAGATCTACAACGCGCAGACCGGCGCGGTGGACGGCGGCTGGCAGACCGGCGGCCACTGGGGCGCGGCCCCCGACCAGACCTGGTCGGCGACCGCCTACCTGCGGATGATCGACACCGACCTGTTCGGCATGAAGTTCACCACCGGCGGCATCAGCTTCCAGCCCACCCTGCCCGCAGGCTGGGGCGACACCACCCTGAACGGCGTCACGTACCGGGGCGCGACGCTGAACATCGCGCTGCACGGCTCCGGCAACACCATCAGCTCCTTCAAGCTCGACGGCACGGCGACCTCCGCGAACTCGGTTCCCGCCTCGCTGACCGGCACGCACTCGGTGGACATCACCCTGTCCGGCGCGCAGCCGCTGCCCAGCACCGGCACCATCCTGTCCGACGTCAACAGCAACAAGTGCGTCGACGCCAACGCCAACTCCTCCGCCAACGGCACGGCCGTCCAGATGTGGGACTGCAACGGCACCACCGCCCAGACCTGGACCCGCCAGGCCGACGGCACGATCCGGGTCAACGGCGCCTGCCTCGACATCAACGGCGCCGGGACCGGCGACCACGCACCGGTCCAGCTGTGGACCTGCAACGGCGGTGGCAACCAGAAATGGACCGTCGTCAACAGCACCCTGGTCAACCCTGCCTCCGGGAAATGCCTCGACGACCCCGGGTACAAGGCCGACAACGGCACTCAGCTCGACATCTGGACCTGCGACAACGGAGCCAACCAGCACTGGGCCATCCCCTGACCGCAGCACAGCCGCATCCGGCGGGCGCCGCTGCCGCGGTGCCCGCCGCTGCCGTGCGTGACAGGTTGGCGTGATGTCATCGGCTTGACGGCGGTTCCGAGTCGCTGACTCAGCTGAAGGTGCGCCGGTAGGTTTGCGGGCTGACGCCGGTGGTGCGTTTGAAGCGGTCGCGGAACGTCGTCGGCGACCCGAAGCCGACCTGGTCGCCGATGCGCTCCACCGAGTGGTCTGTGGTTTCCAGCAGGTGCTGTGCTTGGCGGATGCGGGCCCGGTGGAGCCACTGGAGCGGGGTGGTGCCGGTCTGGTCGCGGAACCGCCGGATCAGGGTCCGGGTGCTGGTACCGGACTGCGCGGCGATGTCGGCCAGCGTGAGGTCGCGGGCCAGGTTTGCCCTCAGCCAGCTGAGCAGTGCCTCCAGTTCTGAGCCCTGAGGTGCGGGGGTGTGGTCGTGGACGATGAACTGCGCCTGGCCGCCTTCGCGTTCGAGCGGCATCACCGACAGGCGGGCGGCGTCGGCGGCGACCGCGGAGCCGTAGTCACGGCGGATCATGTGCAGGCACAGGTCCATGCCCGCGGCTGCACCGGCCGAGGTGAGGAACTGGCCGTTGTCGACGTAGAGGACGTCCGGGTCGACGTCGACGTCCGGGTGCAGGGTGGCCAGAAGCCCGGCCGCGCTCCAGTGGGTGGTGCCGCGCAGCCCGTCGAGGAGCCCGGTGGAGGCCAGGGGGAATGTGCCCGTGCAGATCGAGGCGATCCGGGTGCCGTCGGCGGCGGCCGACCGCAGCGCGTCGCGCACGGCGGGGGAGAGTGGAGCCGTGGGGTCGGTGACACCCGGGACGATGATCGTGTCGGCGTCCTGGAGGCCCTTCAGATCCCAGGGCGCGCGCAGGGTGAAAGCTCCGGCGTCGACCTCCTCGCGCTCGGCGCACACGCGGACCTGGTAGCCGGGTCGCCCGTCGGGCAGGCGGGTCCGCGAGAAGACCTCGATCGGGGTGGACAGATCGAAGGGGATCACCTGGTCCAGCGCGAGAACGGCGACCGTGTGCATGGCAGGAATCTACCTCCTCACCGCTCGATGGAATGGTCCTCAATCAGGGCATTCTCATTGTCGCCGCACGTCCGAGGCCCTGGAAGCACCTGGCATTTATCCGTTGAAGGATGTCATTAATGCCACTGGGCGTCTGACGTGGCAGGGGGTTGACTTCGACGTGTCCGAGCTGAAGGAACGCGATCCCGAAGGAACGCTCATGCACGTGCAGATCGTCTTGTTCGACGGTTTCGACCCACTCGACGTCGTCGCTCCCTACGAGGTGCTGTACGCCGGCGGTCAGGCATCGGGCGGCGCGGTGACGGTCGAGCTGGTCTCCGCGGAGGGCCCCCGGGAGGTGACCAGCGGCACCAGGGGGCTGGCGCTGTACGCCGCGGGCGCACTCGACCTGCAGCGTGCGGACATGCTCCTGATTCCCGGCGCCTCCGGTCGCGTCGGCGAGCCCGGCGAGGTTCCCGAAGAAGAAGCGGGCACCGGCGAGCGGCAGCAGGACGAGCTCATCCCCGTACTGCTGGGCCGCACACTGACCACCGAGCTGCCTGCGCTCCTCGAACGGGCCATGGACGACCGGAGCGTCACGGTCGCCACGGTCTGCGGTGGCTCGCTCGTCCTGGCCATGGCCGGACTGCTGGAGGGACGGCACGCCACCACCCACCACATGGGACTGGACATGCTGGACGCCACCGGCGCCCACGCGGTCCGCGCCCGGATCGTGGACGACGGTGACCTCATCACCGGTGCCGGCGTCACCTCCGGGCTCGATCTGGGCCTGTACCTGCTGGAGCGGGAGGTCGGCCCCCGCGTCGCGCACGCCGTCGAAGAGCTGTTCTCCCACGAGCGGCGCGGCACCGTCTGGCGCGCCCAGGGCCCGACGCCCACCCCGCTCTGATCACTCGGCCCTCGCAGGGTCAGTCCCTCACCATCCTCCGCGCACAGTCAGGAAGAACATCAGCATGTCCGTCGAAGGCACCTGGAACCTGTCCATCTCCACCCCCATCGGCAAGATCAAGGCCGTGGTCGAACTCCGCGAACACGACGGCACCCTGTCCGGCGTCGCCCGCGGGGCCGGCGAGGAGGTACCACTCGTCGACATCACCCTCGACGGCGAGCGGCTCACCTGGAAGCAGGCCATCACCAAGCCCATACGGCTCAACCTGGCGTTCGACGTGAGGGTCGACGGCGAAACCCTTCAGGGCACCTCCAAGGCCGGCCGCCTGCCGTCCTCGAAGGTCACCGGCACGCGCCGGACCGTCCCGGAGCACCAGGCGTGACCAAGCTCCTTCTGTCCTTGCACGTCCTGGCTGCCCTCGTCGCCGTCGGACCCGTCACCGTCGCCGCGAGCATGTTTCCTGCGACGCTGCGCCGCGCCCTCGGCGACTCCGGAGACGGCGAGGCCCGTACGACCCTGCGGACACTGCACCGCATCTGCCGGGTCTACGCAGGAATCGCAATCGCCGTTCCGCTCTTCGGCTTCGCCACCGCCGGCAGTCTCGGCGTCCTCGGCGACACCTGGCTGATCACCTCGATCCTGCTGACAGCCGCGGCCGCCGCCGTCCTGGCTCTGCTGATCCTGCCCGCGCAGGACCGCGCACTGGCCGAGGCAACGAGTTCCACCTCGCCGCTGCCGGCCGCGGACCCATTGACGCCGGGCCGTCTCGCCATGACGACCGGATTCTTCAATCTCCTCTGGGCCACGGTCACCGTACTGATGATCATCCGTCCCGGCTCCACCACAGGGGTGTGACCATGCGCATCCGCTCTCCGCGCCACCTGCGCATCGCGGCCCACGCCGAGCTGATCTCCCTGACCGTGCTGCTGGCCAACCTCTTCACCGTCCACCTCAGACCCGTTTCATCCTTGACGGGCCCCACCCATGGCTGCGCCTATCTGTTCGTTGTGGTCGCGACCTGGCGCCTCGAGCGGGCCCCGTCCGCCGCCAAAGCCCTTGCCGTCGTTCCCGGCATCGGCGGGCTGCTGGCGCTGCGACAGCTCGACCGCGTCGGCACGGCCCGCGACCGGCCGGAAGGAGTTGTCCCCTCATGAACCTTGCGCGGGGTTCAGCAGCAGTTGATCACGTGCGAGAACCGTGCGCGCGACCGGGGCGGTGACGAGTCCGCGCTCAGGCCGCGCCCGGAAGTGCCGGGTCGAGCACGCCCGTCAGCCTGTCCTCGTGGGTGTCGGTTTCCCAGCCCAGTGGCGGGCGAGCTTTTCCAGCGTCATCTCCACGCGCCGCCCGTCCGCGGCCCGCTCAGCCAGTTCCACGGCCCCGACTCCAACCTGCGGGTCCGCCTCGCCGTCAACGCCGACTTCCTCCTCCCCCACTTCGCCGGCGCGAACTCGCCGTCAGCGACGACGTCGTGTTCATCGCCGAGGACGGCCAGGAGGGCCACCCCCTGACCAAAGCCCGCGACCTCTTCTCCTGGGCCTGAACCGCCCTGCCGTCCAGCACGCGCGAACCCCACCGGACTCCCCTGCGGCCGCATCCGCCTGAGCTGGGCGCCCGCCACCCCCGCGGGCTGGAGCGTCCACGGGGCCGACCAGCACCGGTACGCCCTGTGCAGCGTCGCGCCGCTCGCCCTTACGGCCGGTGCCCTCGGTGCGTACCTGATCATCCGGCGGCAGGACGCCGCGACCGACCGCGCTGTCCTTGATCGGCTCCTCGTGAACCCGGTTTCGCGATGCCGAAGCCCTCGCGGCGGAGCTTGGGTCTCGCCCCGCCGCCGTGCGGCTGAGCATGCGGCGTCCGGCCCGTTCCGGCCAGGTCACCCAGGACGCCGAACCAGGCGTAGGCCGTTGCCCGCGAACTTCTAGGCTTGGGCACGGCCGACTCTTCGGTGCCCTCCCCGCTGTCCTCCGGCGGCGCGGTCAGCTCCCGCACGCGCAACCGGCCGTGACCTTCAGCTCGGCCGGGCTCTGGGCGGGGTCGACGGCCTGCTCGTCCGGAGTGCGGCGGGTGGTGGTGCCGCAGCAGGCGTCCGCTGCGCCCTCGGCGCTCTTGCCGAGGGTGTCGGCGTCGGCCTTGACCACGTAGACCTCCCAGGGCTCCTTGCCCGGACCGGTCACCCAGGTCTTGTCCTGGAGGGCGTAGCAGCAGGAGGTGTCGTTCTCCTCGAAGGTGGCCAGTCCGGCCTCCTGCAGCCGCGTGGTGGCGGCGGTGACCTGCTCGGTGCTCCCGACCTCGACGCCGAGGTGGTCGAGGCGGGTCTCCTGGCCGGCGTCGCCTTCGAGGAGGACGAGCTTGAGCGGGGGCTCGGTGATCGCGAAGTTCGCGTAGCCGGGGCGGAGCTTGGTCGGCTCGGTGCCGAACAGCTTGGAGTAGAAGGCGATCGAGCCTTCGAGGTCGGCGACGCGCAGGGCGAGCTGAACACGGGACATGGCGGGCTCCTGATCCGAGATCCTTGTTTCGACATTCGTCGATACAGCGAGCTTGCCTCACCGATTCGATGAGTGTCAACATAGACGCATGTCGAATTCAGAGCTGGTCGTCCTCGGGCAGGACGAGGCCGTGGTCTGCTGCTCGCCGATGGTCCGCGAGCCGCTGAGCGAGGAAGCCGCCGTCGACCTGGCGAAGATGTTCAAGGCGCTGTCGGACCCGGTCCGGCTGCGGCTGCTGTCGCTGATCGCCTCCCACGAGGGCGGCGAGGCGTGCGTCTGCGACCTGACCGGCCCCTTCGACGTCTCCCAGCCGACCATTTCCCACCACCTGAAGGTGCTGCGCGAGGCGGGCCTGGTCGGCTCCGAGCGGCGCGGCACCTGGGTCTACTACTGGGTGCTGCCTACGGCCCTGGCCAGGCTCTCCTCCCTGCTGCAGGCTCCGGCCGGCTCGACCGCGGGAACGGCGGGATGACCGCGATGGCGACGCTCGGCCGCCGGGCGGCCGCGGAGTTCGTCGGGACCGGCGCGCTGGTCGCCGTCGTGGTCGGCTCCGGCACCCAGGCCACCAGGCTCACCGGGGACGTCGGGCTGCAGCTGCTGGCCAACTCGACCGCGACGGTGTTCGGCCTCGGTGTGCTGATCGCGCTGCTCGGCCCGGTCTCCGGCGCGCACTTCAACCCGGTGGTCACCCTGGCCGCCTGGTGGACCGGCCGCCGCGGTGGCGAGGACCCGACCGCGCGGGAGGTCGCGGCCTACGTCCCGGCCCAGATCGCCGGAGCGATCGGCGGCGCCGTGCTCGCCGATGCGATGTTCGCCGAGCCACTGGTGCGCTGGTCCACCCACGCCCGCTGGTCCGGACACCTGTGGCTGGGCGAGGTCGTCGCCACCGCCGGACTGGTCCTGCTGATCTTCGGCCTGGCCCGGGTCGGCCGCGCGCACCTGGTCCCGGTCGCGGTCGCCGCGTACATCGGCGCCGCGTACTGGTTCACCTCCTCCACCAGCTTCGCCAACCCCGCGGTCACGATCGGCCGGGCGTTCACCGATACCTTCGCCGGGATCGCCCCCGCCTCCGTGCTGCCCTTCATCGCCGCCCAGCTCGTCGGCCTCGTCGTCGGCATCGGTCTGGTCACCGCGCTGTTCGGCCGCACCGCCCCGGCCTCCGACGCCGAAGACGTGGTCGTACCGCACGGCGATCACCACCCCGTCAGCGTCGGCCACTGAACCCCCGCTCTCCTGCTCCGCCCTCCCTCCCCGAAGGACGAATTCCCCGTGACCGCTCCCGCCGTTCCCTCCGTGCTGTTCGTCTGCGTCCACAACGCCGGCCGCTCCCAGATGGCCGCCGCCTTCCTCACCCACCTCGGTGGCGACCACGTCGAGGTCCGCTCCGCCGGCTCCGCCCCGGCCGGCACCGTGAACCCGGCCGTCGTCGAAGCGATGTCGGAGGTCGGGATCGACATCTCCGCGGAGGTCCCGAAAGTGCTGACCGCCGAGGCCGTACGGGCGTCCGACGTGGTGATCACGATGGGCTGCGGCGACGCCTGCCCGTTCTTCCCCGGCAAGCGGTACCTCGACTGGAAGCTGGACGACCCGGCCGGGCAGGGCGTCGACGCCGTACGCCCGATCCGTGACCAGATCGAGCAGCGCATACGCGGTCTGCTCGCCGAGCTCGGCATCGAGGCCGCGGCGTGACCACCCCCGCGGTGACCGTCACCGCGATGCTCTCCGCGCAGGACCTGGTGATCCACCAGGCCGGGATCGACGGCGGCTCGGCCGCCTTCGAGACCACCGCTGCCACCCGGGAGGCGTTCGACGCCACCCGGCTCGCCGAGCACCGCCTGGTCGCCGTCGACGCCGACAGCCGGGTACCGGGCCAGGCCGCAGTGGTGCCGGTCTCCGACCGGTGCGCACACGCCGGGTGGTCGAGCACTCCGTCTACGTCGGCCTTGGCAAGGCGGGTTGAGAAGCGCAGGCGGCCGATTCCGAGGCGTCGGCACCGCGTTGCGTGGAACGCAACACCGTCGCAGCCGACACTCCGCTCCTGGCCAGAAGCCGGCTGAGGGAGCAACCCGAAGGTTGCTCCCTCACAGCTGAGCCGGTCATTAGCCGGTGGCTGCGGATGCCGCATGGTGCTTGGTGCTTGGTGCATCCAGTGCGGTACCGCTCGTTACTCCCGATACGCGCCGGCGGAAGTTCCGTCAAAGCCCATCGCTGCCACGCCCTCCTTCACGCCGGCGTAGGGGGTGGTGCCCGGCAGATCACGGGCATCCCGCGCAGGGCCAGTTCCTGGCGGTGGCGGATGCAGTGGATGGCGTGGGGGCCGTTGGGTGGCACAGACCCGTGCCGCGGCTGAAGCATGCGTGCATGCCTACGGCCCGCATCGGACAGATGTGGGCGCGCAATGCTGCCTACCGCCCGCGTCCGCGCTGTGCGGTCGCCCGCACAGGGCACCGCCTGAGCCGGCGCCCCTCCCGTGTCGTGGCCGGGAGGGCGCCGGCTCAGTCCTCGTACTGGCGCAGAGCGAGGCCCAGCGCGAAGAACGTCGGCGCCCATTCGCCGATGAAGATCCCCCACCGGTCCGCGCGGGACACCCCCGCCGCCTCTGCCTGCATCGACACCGCCCACGACACGAGCGACAGGCCGATCGACGCGAGCCCCGCGTCGTAGCAGTGGTCGGACCGCAGACCCTTGTCGTGCAGCATTTCCACGAGCATGGAGACTCCTTGGGTTGGGGCTCCAGGCTCGCCCGGGGTCCTCGCGGGCGCCCGCGATGTATGGCAATCAGGTGACGTTTGCCCTGACCTGCGGGGCTTGCGGGCTGCTCCGTTCCCCGGACCCGGCCGACCGGCCGGGCGACCCGGCGCTGCCCTCGGCGGGCGTCCCGACCCGGTCGGCCGTGCTCGCCCGGCTCCGGCTTCCTGGGACGTATCCGGCAGATCCGCCGCCGGTGGGGCGGAGGTGGCGGTACGGCCTGATACGGGGTCAGTGCTCATTGTGTGGGGGTGTGCGGTCTCCGAGAAGGACGAGCTCATCGAGGGCCGGTTTGGCGAGCACGAACTCGCCGACATCGTCCTGAGCGTCCTCGGCATCGGCACGGTGCTCGGCGCGGAATTCCTCGCCGCCGGCGGCGGCCTGGACGACGTCGATTCCCCGGACGCCCTCGCGGCCTTTGCCGGCGTCGCCCCTGCGCCACGCGACTCGGGCAGGGCAAGAAACACGTCCAAGCCGTTCTCGCCCTTGCCCGCCGACGCGTCAACGTCCTCTGGGCCCTGATCCGAGACCGACGGTGCTACGAGGTCACACCTCCGGTCACCGAGGCTGCCGGACCGCTGGGCACGCATAATCACGGTCGGCCCGCTTCCCGCATGGCTATCCTCCACGGGATGCCACTTCGCCAGTACGCCTACTTCGCGCTGTTCAGCCAGCACACCTCGGCGGACGACATGACCTCCCATCTGGGCATCGCTCCTGACGAGGTGACTGTTCGCGGCAGCCGGTTCACCGAGCCGACGGCTGTTCCGGTGAACCACTCGTGGATGGTTGTCTGCCGGGAGCCGGGTCTGCGCGTCGACGAGCAGATCACCCGCGTTCTCGACAGGCTCCAGCCCCACACGGACCGCATCTGCGACCTCACCCGGCATCTGGCCCGCACCGGCGGCGGAGCAGTGCTCCAAATCGTGCGCTACGTCAACGACACCGGCCAAGCCCTTCCGGGCGCAGCGGATGCCCCCAACCTCTTCGGCTGGCACCTGGACCGCAAGGTCCTGGACTTCCTGAGCACCACCGGAGCCGAGCTCGACATCGACGAGTACGACATGGCCGGAGCCGAGGACGCCAGATGAGCTCATGACGTCGTGCTCACCTGGCACATGAGTCGCACTCCGACGGCTTGACAACAGCATCAGGAAGCGACGCCGCTGCCGCCGCGCCCACCCGAGGAGAGTGTGCGGGCGTGGGCGGTCGCGGCACCCCGACCGGGGCCCCGGAGCGGAGGCCGATCCCGAGGTCCGCCTCGCGTGGGCCGAGGAAGAGCTCGCCCGGACGACCGAAGATCTTCCGACAGAGCTACCGTCGACCCCGGCCTGTACACCGTCCGGAACGAGGGATGTTGAGCGACGACAGCGAGCGCGAGCAGCCGCCCCGCGAACTCAGCGCATGGACCGTCGACCGCCTCGAAGCACTCACGGCCACCCGACAGGGCCGTGGGCTGGAGCTCATCAGGACCGTCGCCCAGTCACATGCCTATCAGTCGGACGAGTCGCGAAGCGCCCGGTTGCGCTGGGCCAGGCTGTCGCTGGCCGCCAACGAACGGCTTCCCGGTGGCACCCCCTGGGAAGACACCCGAAAGGCCTGCCAGGACTTCGCGCTCCGCACCTGGGTCATCGGACATCTCGGCCCCGGCAGCGACCGCGACTGGGACCCCGGGGCACTCGCCGCCGACACACTGGCGGCACTCGCTCTGGACCCCGATCAGGCCCTCGTGCGATCCGCCCACTGGCGCACCCTCCCGCTCGAGGAGATCGGCGAGCTGCGCCGGCACAAGAACCTGACGGCTCACCTGGACCGGCTGATGGGCTTCGTCCCGGAAGGACCGACGAAGGACCGGCTCGTCGCCTGGGCGGACGTACGCGGGCATCTGCCATGAGTCCGCCCTGACGACGATGCTCCGTGCGCACCGGCTGGTTCGGCCCTTCCCGTCAGCGGCCCCCGGCCGCGGGCGCGGTGCCGTAATGGTCCCGGGCGGGGGATCCGGTCACCGGCATACGCTGGAGCGGTGGATCACGACACACTGGACGTGCTCGACACGAAGCTGCTGCACGCGCTCCAGGTGGACGGCCGCGCGCCGTTCTCCCGGATCGCCGACATCCTCGGCGCCAACGACCGTACGCTGGCGCGGCGTTACGCACGCCTGCACGACGCCGGTTTGGCCCGGGTGGTGGGCGTGCCCGCCGGGGAGACGGCCGGGCGGTCTACCCGGATCTCGCCCGCCGCCTCGTCAGTTCGCCCTCCGCCGTCCGGCGCCGGCTCGCCGAGCTGCGCGCCTCGGGCGCCCTCGCCTTCGACGTCGAGGTGGATACGCGGCTGTTCGGCGCCGCCGTCCAGTGCCTGCTGTGGCTCACCACGGCTCCCGCCCGTACCGGCGGCGTCGCCGAGGCGCTGGCCGCGGACCCCGAGGTGGCGTTCGTCGCGACCGTGACCGGGCCGCACAGCCTCTTCGCCATCGCCGTCTGCCGCGACGTCCACGCCCTGCACACCTACCTCACCGACCGCGTGCCCGCCCTCGACGGGGTGGCGGGCCTGGCCACCACCCCTGTCGACACCTACGTCAAGCGCGAGGCGCCCGTACGGGGGCGCGCCGCGGCCGTGCGGTCCCGCGCCACCGCCCACTGATCCGCCGAGCGTTCCGCCGCCGCGGTCGCGGGGACGCGGCCGCGCTCAGGCCACGTTCGTCAGGGGCAGCAGTCCGCGCCCTCCGAAGACCTTCTTGGCGACCAGCGTGGCGTTGATCGAACGCGGCATCCCGGCGTAGACGGCCGTGTGCAGCAGGGCCTCGGAGATCTCGATCGGGGTCAGGCCGACGTTGAGGGCGGCGTTGATGTGCACCTCCAGCTCGATCTCGCAGCCGCCGAGCGCCGCGAGCACGCCCAGGGTGACGAGCTGACGGTCGCGGGGAGGCAGCTCGGGCCGGGCGTACATGTCGCCGAAGGCCCAGGCGACCACCTGGTGGCCCAGTTCGGGCGAGGTGTCCGCCAGCGAGTCGACGATCCGCTGACCGGCCTCGCCGTCGACCTGCTCCAGCACCTTCATGCCGTACTCGTATCGCTCGTCGCGGTTCACGGTTCCTCCAGATGGGCTTGTTTTCCGATGACTCCAGCCTGCCCGGTGACGACGGCGGATCTGCCTTCCGCGCATCCGTGGGTATGCTTTCCATGCCTGGGAGGTATGGATGGAACTTCGCGTGCTCGGCTATGTGGTGGCGATCGCCGAGGAGGGCAGCATCAGCGGTGCGGCCCGCCGGCTGGCGCTGACCCAGCCGACGCTCAGCCGTCAGCTCAGGGAACTGGAACGCCGCCTCGGCACCGCGTTGTTCACCCGCGAGGGCCGGGGCCTGGTCCCCACGGCGGCCGGTACGGCGCTCGCCCGGCGGGCCGCGCACCTGCTGGCCGAGGCCGAGGCCGCTCTGGAGGACGTCCGGCTCGCGGCCGAGGGCCGCAGCGGGCGGCTCACGGTCACGTTCGCCGGGTCGGGCATCAACGGCCCGCTCGGCGGCATGCTCGGGCGGCTGCGCCGTGAACTGCCCCGCGTCGCCCTCCGCCTGGAGGAGAGCTTCAGCGACGCCGAGATGTCGGCGGGCGTCCTCGACGGCCGCTTCGACATCGCGGTCCAACGCCTCCCCCGGCGCGACCCGCAGCTCACCACCCAGGCCTGGTGGCAGGAACCGCTGACGCTCTTCGTACCGGGCGGCCACCCGCTCGCCCACGGCCCCGGTCCCGCTCCGCTGGCGGCCCTGGGCCAGATCCCGCTGGTGCTGTGGCCGCGGGAGACCTCCCCCCAGTCCTACGACGAGATCCTCGCGCTGTGCCGCCAGGCCGACGTCACGCCCCGTATCGGCGCGGAGGGGCACAGCGTGCAGACGGTGCTCGCGCTGGTCGCGGCGGGCTTCGGCGCCGCCGTCATGACCGACTCCCACCGCGTGCTGCGGCGCGTCGGCGTCACCGCGCGCCCGCTGGCCGGGACGACGACCACCCTGCACCTCGTCTGGCGGACCGGCGACGACAACCCCCTGCTCGACCGGTTCCGCTCCGTACTCGCCGAGATCTGAGCGCCGGGGGCCGCCGTAGAGCCGACGACCGGGCCCGGCGGTGGCCGGCCCGTGCCGCGTCACACCGTTGTCCTGCTCCCCTCCGCCGCGGGCCGCTCGGTGTTCCGTGCGATCTCGGCGGATTCGCCTCCCGGGGTGGCCCGGTGGAGGGCGAGCGCGACGAGGGCGCCGAGCAGGATGCCCGCGGCGGCGACGAGGACGGCCGTCCGTGTGCCGTCGGCCATCGCGGTGCGCAGCGCCTCGCCCTTCCGGCCGTTGACCCCGGCGTTGGCCAGGGCGATCAGCAGCGCGAGACCGACCGCTCCGCCGACCTGCTGGGTGGTGGAGGCCATTCCGGAGGCGATTCCCTGCTCGCCGGGGTCCACGCCGGAGGCGGCGGCGATCCACATGGCGGTCCAGGTGATGCCCTGGCCGATGCCCGAGATGACCAGGCCGGGCACGAGCGCGGCGTAGCCGCCGTGCGCGGAGATCCCGAGGGCGAGCACGGCCGTACCGGCGGCGCCGGTCAGCAGGCCGGTGACCAGGGTGGCGCGGGTGGCGGTCCTCGACGCCATCCGCTCGCCGATCTGGGTGCCGGCCGCGATGGACACCGACGGCACCAGGAAGGCCGTACCGGTCTGCAGGGCGCTGAAGCCGTGGACGCGCTGGAAGAGCACGGTCAGGAAGTAGGGCAGGGCACCGAAGGTCCCCATGAACAGGAACGTGACGGTCATGCCGGCGGCAAGGCTGCGGTTGCGCAGCAGCCGCAGGGGCATCAGCGGGTCGCGGCTGCGCGACTCGACGAGGACGAACAGCCCCAGGAGCGCGACCGCGGCCACCCCGCTGCCCAGGATGCCGGCCGAGGTCCAGCCGCTCGCGGGCCCCTGCACCAGTGCGTACACCAGCAGGGTGACGCCTGCGGTGGCGGTGGCGGCGCCCGGCAGGTCGAAGCTGCGGCGCGGGCCCGACCGCCCGTCACGGGGGATGACGACGAACGCGGCCACGGCGACGGCTCCGGCCAGCGGGACGTTGACCATGAAGACCGACGGCCAGCCGAACGCGGCGGTCAGGACGCCGCCGAGGAGCGACCCGAGGGTCAGTCCGCTGGCGCCGGCGCCGCCCCATACGGCCAGGGCGCGGTTGCGCTGGGCCCCTTCCGCGAAAAGGGTGTTGATGAGCGACAGGGTCGCGGGGAAGAGCAGTGCGCCGCCGAGGCCCTGCGCGGCGCGGACGGCGATCATGGTCGCCGGATCGGCGGCCAGTGCGCCGACCAGCGAGGACAGCGCGTACAGCGCGAGTGCCGCGACGAACACGGTGCGCCGCCCCATGAGGTCGGCGGCGCGTCCGCCGAGCAGCAGGAAGCCGCCGAAGGCGACGGCGTAGGCGCTGACCACCCATTGCAGGGACTGGTCGGTGAAGCCGAGGTCGCTGCCGATGTGCGGCAGCGCCACGTACACGATGTTGAAGTCCAGCGAGATGATCAGCTGTGCGGCGGCCAGCAGGGCCAGGATCCAGCCGAGTCGGGGACGGCCCGTGGGCGGTCGGGAGGCTGCGCGGGTGGCAGGCATGGGAAGGAGAGGACCTTTCTCGATCCGGCGGATGACCGTACGCATGTAGTCGTACAGACGAACTGTTCGTAGTTAGTCGTACAGTTGGGCCTGTTGTCAACCGCCCCCGGCCGCGGGCGCGTTGCGCGCGGACGGTCCGTTCGGGACGCGACGGTACGATCGTTCGGCTACATGCGAAGCGTTGCGTAAGGTGAGGGCATGCTTGTGTCACATCCGACCCGTGAGCAGATCCGGCTGGAGAACGTCCTCACGGCCCTGGGCCATCCGATGCGCCTGAGCGTCGTGCGGACCCTGGCGGCCGGCGGTGAGCACCCCTGCGGCGCGCTGCTGAAGAACGTCGCCAAGTCCACCCTGACCCACCACTGGAAGGTGCTCCGCGAGGGCGGCCTCATCTGGCAGCGCCCCTCCGGCCGCGAACTCCTCCTGTCCCTGCGGCGCGACGACATCGACGCCCGCTTCCCCGGACTGCTGGACAGCGTCCTGGACGCGATCGGCAGCGCCGACGCCGAAGGCCCCTCCTAGCGAGCCGGCCGGTCGCCCAGGTCAGCGCGTACGCGCGGGCGGCCGCATACCGGGTGTCAGAGGGGTGGGATACGTTCCGGACCATGGCTGCTGACACCGAACTCGCCACGCTCCTCGGCGTCCTGAACAGCAAGCGCACGCATGTCCTGGGCATCCTGGAGGGCCTGGACGAGGAAGCGCTGCGGCGCCCGGTGCTGCCCTCCGGCTGGACGTGTCTGGGACTGGTCCACCATCTCGCCCTGGACGACGAGAAGTTCTGGTTCCGCGCGGTCGCGGCAGGTGAGCGGTCGGCGATCGAGGAGATCCTCACGTCCGGGGAGAACGCGTGGCTGCCCGGCCCGCAGAAGTCGGCCGAGGAGATTCTCGCCCTCTACCGCCGGGAAGGCGAACGCGCGGACTCCTTCCTGACCGGCGCCGACCTGGACGCGGCCCCGGCCTGGTGGCCGGACTTCTTCAGCGGCTGGCGATACGACACCCTGCGCGAGGTCGTCCTGCACGTCATCACCGAGACCGCCACCCACGCGGGCCACCTGGACGCGGTGCGCGAACTCATCGACGGCAGGCAGCGCTTGGTGATCACCTGAGGAGGGAGCCGATCCGGCGTCCTCAGCGCTCGGCGGGCGGAACCTGCCCACCGAGCCGCCGGGCGGGCAGCCGCGGCCGATCCGGCGGGGAAACCGGGGCAACACACTGATACGCCTATCCGGCGGACAATCTCACCATCACCGGTGGCGGCGTTGTCTCCTGTCGGCTATGAGGAAGCTCTCCCCGACGCGGCTCGCCACGAGCACGGCGTCAGCCGCAGCCGTCGTGGCCGCCTGTGTGCTGGCCGTCGGCCAGACGTCCGCGCAGGCCGCCGACAACGTCGCCACCAGCACCCTGGTCGACCTGACCGTCTCCTCGGCCCCCGGCCTCGGCATCGACGCGTACCACGGTGTCTACGGCACCGCTGCCTCCGCGGCGAACGCCGGGCTCGACCCGGGAGACTTCTCCGACCCCGACGACGTTCTGAGCCGTCTGACCGTCGACGGCGCGAACGTGGCCCGCACCGACGCCGAGCCGGCCAAGAACTACGCGGAGGCCGGTGCCTCCGGCTTCACCCTCGCTCTGACCCGCCCGGACTTCCTGAGCCTGGGCACCCTCGACACCTACGCGGAGTGCATCCCGGAGTCGGTCGGCCCGCTGGCCCTGGCCTACGCCCACACCGACGCCGACGAGATCACCGTCCTCGACCACCTCGTCCCCGAGGGCACGACACAGCTGACCGTGACGGGCGACGAACTCGGCCTCGACACCGTCTCCAGCGCGGACCTCACCGTCACCTACGACCGTTTCGAGGACCCCGCGGGCGGCGTCCACCAACCCGTCACCAGCGCGCGGGCCGGCGTCGACATCAGCGTCTCCGGCACCTTCACCGGCACCGACGGCTCCGAGCTCTACGCCGGCCCGCTGATCGACCTCGCACTCGGCCACGTCGCCGTGACCTGCGCCCAGGCCCCGCCCACGGACACCGGGACCCCGACACAGACGCCCACGCAGACCCCGACCGAAACGCCGACCCAGACCCCCACCGCGACGCCCACCGTCACACCGACCGAGACGCCCACGGTGACCCCGACCGTCACTCCGACCCAGACCCCGACGGTGACCCCGACCGTCACACCGACCGAGACCCCGACGGTGACGCCGACCGAGACGCCGACGCCGACGCAGACGCCCACGCCGTCGCCCAGCACCAGCTGCCCGCCCACCACCCCCGCCTACGGGCGGTGGTGACGCAGCCCCTGCCGGGTGCTCCCGGGCACGTCGATGGCGGGCGTCGTGGCGGTCGACCTCCTCACGTGGCCGGACACGAGCCTGCTGCCGCTGTTCGCGGTCGGCCCGGCGCTGGCGGCCGCCGACGGTACGCGCCGACGGGTGGTGCTGACCGGCGCCGTCGCGGTGGTCCTGTGCGCGCTCACCGCGCCGGCGCACGAGCGCCTGTGGAGCGCCCGGTCGGGTGTCGCCCAGGCGGCGGTCCTGTGCGTGACGGCGGCGGCCGCCTACGCGTGCTCCACCCGGCTGCGGGTCGAGCGGCGGCTCAGGGACGTCCAGATCGTGGCGGACACCATGCAGCGGCTCCTCCCCGAACCGCTCCCGCCCCCGACGCCGGCCGCCGACGTGGTGGCCTCCTACCTGTCCGCGTCCGACGCGGCGCACGTCGGCGGCGACCTGTACGACGCCGTCGCCGTGGACGGCGGCGTCCGGCTGGTGGTCGCGGACGTACATGGCCCCGTCGACGACGACTCGGCGCTCCTCGTCCTGGAGCGGCCCCGGCGGGGTGCGGCGATGCCGCGCGAGGCGCGCCGCGACCCGGGTCCCGGCACGCGGGGCCGGTGAACCGTGCGTCGCCCGTGGCTTCACCGGCCGCGCGCGGAGAAGTGACCGTACTGGCCGGTTCTCGGCCGTTTCGCCCACCTGTTCGCGGCTTCGGAGAACGGCCCTCCCCGCTGCGGGGGAGACTGCGACGACGCCACGGCAAGGAGGCCCGAATGAGCTGGACCGAGATTCCCGGCGGGATGACGACGAACCTGCCGCCGGCGGTGGTCATCGGACCGGACGACGACCTGTTCGTGTTCGCGGTGGGCACGGACCAGGCCGTCTACGTCAACCGCAAGGCCGGTGGCTCGTGGGGGACGTCGTGGACGAAGATCCCGGACGGCACGACGAAGTGCGCGGTTTTCGCCGCCCTCGACTCCATGGGCGAGGTCGCCGTCACCATCACCGGTCTGGACGGCAGGTTCTACTGCTCCCAGCGGTCCCGGGACGACGGCACCTGGAGCGCCTGGCAGTCCTTCGACGGGGGAACCGGGTCGTCACCGACGACGCTCGCGGGAGCCAGCGACTCCAAGCAGTACGCGTATGTCTTCGCCGGGAACAACAAGCACGTCTACGCCGACGGCGACACCTACAAGATCGCGTTCTGAACGGCCCGTTCGCCGCGCCCCGGGCCCGGTCGGGCAGCTCACGCACGCGTACCCGCGTCAGCGGGAGGGGCCGGCCGTCTCGGTCGTGACCCTCCCGACTCCTTTGCGGGACATGCACTTCCCCCGGACCGAGCCGCGCGGTGCTTCGACGCGCTCGCCGAGGACTTCGTCGTTCAACGACGGCCTGCGCCACGCGGTCGACCGCTTCCGCGAGCAGGACGGAGTGTGGGCGGATGACCGCGTGCACGGTCGGCCAGATGGGGGTCCACAGCTCCTCCCGGTGCCCAGCGCCGAGCGCGCCCACCGCCGCCTCGGCGCGCACCGCGCGCGTCCGGCCCCGGGCGGGGGGCCGGAAGGTCACCCGGAGGGCGTAACGCGGGCCCGTTCGGCCCTGGCAGCCTCCGCGCCGGGGGACGAGTATCGGGAGCAGCAGTGGCCGATCGGTACCCTGCGCACGGCGGAGGAGGCGCGTCATGGGGCAGTCGGGGCGGTTCTCCCCGCAGTCACCCATCCGGGTGTTCCTGCTCGACGACCACGAGGTGGTCCGGCGGGGGCTGCACGACCTGCTGGACGCCGAGCCGGACATCGAGGTGGTCGGTGAGGCGGGCGACGCCGACCACGCGCTGGCCCGGGGGCCCGCGCTGCGCCCGGACGTCGCGGTGCTCGACGTGCGGCTGCCGGACGGTGACGGCATCACCGTGTGCCGTGAGCTGCGTTCGTCCGTCCCCGGGCTGGCGTGCCTGCTGCTGACCTCGTTCGACGACGACGACGCGCTGCTGGACGCGATCATGGCCGGTGCGGCGGGCTACGTGCTCAAGCAGATCAAGGGCGCCGACCTCGTCGACGCGGTCCGTACCGTCGCCACCGGCCAGTCGCTGCTGGACCCGGCCACCACGGCGCGGCTCATGAGCACGCTGCGCGGCGACCGCGCTCCCGCCGCCGCCGCGGAGCAGCCGCTGGACGAGCTGTCGCCACGCGAGCGGGAGATCCTGGACCTCGTCGGCGAGGGCCTGACCAACCGGCAGATCGGTGAGCGGCTGTACCTGTCCGAGAAGACGGTCAAGAACAACGTCTCGCGGCTTCTGGCGAAGCTCGGCGTGGAACGCCGGGTCCAGGCCGCCGTGATCGCCACCCGCGATGCCGGGGAGGGCGACGGCCACCACTGAGGCCGTCCGCGAAGTCCGCGGTGTCCGCCGTGTCCGCGGTGTCCGGACCGCGGGTCGCCGTTGGGCCGGACGGCGGAGCGACCCGCCGTCCGCCGTCGCGTACGTCGGCCCCGGCCCCCCGCGGTGCCCGGTAACCGCCTCACCCGCCCGCCGGGTCCAGCGGTACGCGCCAGGTCAGGCGGGTGCCCCCGCGGGGGCCGGGGCCGACGTCGAACCGGCCGCCGAGCCGCTGCGCGCGCCGGGCGAGGTTCGCCAGTCCGCGCCGGGGGGCGTCTTCCGGGACGCCTGTGCCGTCGTCGGTGACCGTGACGGTCAGCCGTCCGGCGGCCACGGCGAGGGTGACCTCGGCGCTGCGGGCCCGTGCATGCCGTGCGGTGTTGGACAGCGCCTCGGACACCACGGCGAGCGCCTCGTCCGCGACGGCGGCCGGTACGTCGGTGTCGAGCAGCCCTTCCAGGCGCAGCGCCGGGGTGAAGCCCAGCGGCCCGGCGGCCTGCTCGGCCTCGGCCGCCGCCCGCGCGCGCAGCCCCGGTGGGCGGCCGGTCGCCTCCTGGGCGCGCAGCCCGAAGATCGTGGCACGGATGATCTTGATGGTCTCGTCCAGGTCGTCCACGGCCCGCCACAGCCGCTCCGCCGCCTGCGGGTGGTCGACGAACCGCTCGGCGCTCTGCAGGGTCATTCCGGTGGCGAAGAGCCGCTGGATGGCCAGGTCGTGCAGGTCGCGGGCGATCCGGTCGCGTTCCTCCAGCACCGTCAGCTGCTCCGCGACGCGCCGCCGCTCGGCCAGCCGCAGGGCGAGTGCGGCCTGGCCGGTGAACGCCAGCAGCGGCACCGTCCCGGCCTCCGAGAAGAGCACCGCGCCCTGCTCGCGGGCCAGCAGCACCGCCCCCCGTACTCCTTCGTCGGTGATCATCGGGACGGCGACAGCGGGCCCGAGCCCGCCGAACCGCGGCGGTCCCGCGCTCGCCCGCGGGTCCTTGCGGACGTCCTCGGTGAGGATCGGTGCCCGCGCGGCCATCGCGGCCCCCAGGAAGGACCCCTGCTGCGGGAGGACAAGACCGCGGTGGTCGTCCGCGCCCGTTCCGACGGCGATCATCACCTTCAGGTCGTCGCCGTCACCCGCGGGCAGGGCCAGGACGCCGAGATCGGCGGAGGCGATGTCCCTGGCGTGCCGGACGATCCGCTCCAGCACCTCCTCCTCGCCGACGCCGGACAGCAGGCCCGCCACGATGTCGGCGTCGGCCTCGATCCAGCGCTGCCGGTCACGGGCCGCCTCGTACAGCCGGGCGTTCTCGACGGCGACACCCGCCGCCACGGCGAGCGTGCCGAGGACCGTCTCGTCCTCGTCGTCGAACCCGCCGCCGCCGCGTTTCCGCGTCAGGTACAGGTTGCCGAACACCGTGTCGCGGACCCGGATCGGTATCCCCAGGAAGCTGTGCATCGGCGGGTGGTGCGGGGGGAAGCCGTACGACGCCGGGTGGTCGGCGATGTCGCTCAGCCGCAACGGTACGGGGTGCCGGATCAGCTCGCCGAGGATGCCGTGCCCCGACGGCAGCGGTCCGATCGCTGCGGCCTCGTCCGCGGAGACGCCGACGGTGAGGAACTGCGTCAGCCGCCCGCCCTCCACGACCCCGAGGGCGGCGTACTCGGCGTCCACGAGCACGGCGGCCGCTTCGACGATCCGGCGCAGCACGTGCGTGAGGTCGAGTTCCCTGCCGACGGACAGCACCGCCTCCAGCAGCCCGTGGATACGGCTCTGCGTGCCGTGCGCGAGAGGCAGCCGCTCGCGCAGGTCGCCGAGCAGCTGCCCGGTCTCCAGCCGGGGCAGATGTGCCTCGTTGCCGCCGCCGGCCTGGCCCACTGCGTCCTCCGGGATGCGTTGCGTGCCGTGCCCGGCACCGCCCCCGCCGTCTGCCACGGTAGCGGCCGCCCGGCCCGGCCGCCGCCCGGAGCGGTCCGTCCGGCGCGGTCCCCCGGTGCCGGTCCGTCCGGTGCCGGGCCGCGGAAAGGGTCGTCCGGCCCCTCCCCCGGGTCCGTGCTGCTCATGCGCCGGACCCCGCGCGGCACCGAGGCTGGGAGGAGAGACCGGCGCGGTCGCCGCCAGGGGAACGGCCGCGGGTCAGGGGCGGGTGAGGAGGCGGACGCCATGGCACGGGAATCCGGGCCGGTGGGCGACATCGGCCGGCGGCTGGCGCTGCGCCGGCGCGAGCTCGGCCTCAGCCGTGAGCAGGTGGCGGAGCGGGCCGGTATCGCCCCCGAGTACCTGCGGTACGTCGAGGAGCGTCCTTTCGCCGCTCCGGGATCGACCTTCCTGCTGAGGGTCGCCGGGGCGCTGGACACCAGCGTGTCCCGCCTGCACGGCGCCGACGCCGGGCTGCCGCCGGGGCTCGGGGAGGCCGCGGCCAGCCCGCGGCTGACCGCGCTGGACCCCGACGAGTGCCGCGCGCTGCTGTCCGACCACGGAATCGGCCGGGTGGCGGTGACGACGGACGACGGTCCCGCGGTCCTCCCGGTCAACTACGCGGTGGTGGACGGCGCCGTCGTCTTCCGGACGGAGCGGACCGCCGCTCCCGCGCTGGCGGTCGGCCACCGGGTCGCCTTCGAGGTGGACCGGGCCGACGAGGCGCTCAGCGAGGGCTGGAGCGTCCTGGTCGTCGGCCCTGCGTCCGCCGTCACCGATCCCGGGGCCGTACGCGGCCTGGGGGCGCGGGCGGCCTCCGCGCCGTGGGCGGGCGGCGGGCGCCTGCTGTGGGTGCGGATCGAACCGGAGCGGATCACCGGCCGCCGCATCACCGCGGACTGACCGGGCGGAGAACCCCGGGACCGCCGGTTCCGGCGGTCCCGGGGTTCTCCGGTCCGGCTCACCGGCGGGGCAGGACGGCCACCGGGCAGTGCGCGTGGTGCAGCACCGCGTGCGTGACGCGTCCGAGGCCGCCGCCCAGCACGTGGGCCGGGCGCCGCGTCCCCATGACGAGCAGATCGGCCGACTCCGAGGCGTCCACCAGCGCCCCGGCGACCGAACGCGAGCGCAGCGCCTGCTCCGTGACCGTCAGGCCGGGGAACTCGGCGCGGACCGGACCGACCGTCCGCCGGGTCGCCTCGGCCTCGGACCTGGCGACGGCGTCCACGTCGACGGCCACCGCGCCCATGCTGCCGACGTTCTCCAGGAACATCCACACGCTGACGACCCGCAGCGCCGCCCCGCGCCGCTCGGCGGTACGGGCGGCGAACCGCACCACCTCCCGGTCGCCGTCGTCCCGGACCGCGGCGACCACCGTCCCGTTCGCCTCCTCGGGCACGGTCCGCACCACGACCACCGGCCCACGGCTGCGGGCGGCGACGCGCAGGCTGACCGAACCGAGCAGCAGCGACGTGAAGCCGCCCCGGCCGCGCGAGCCCACGACCAGCGTGTCCCCGGCCCCCGCGGCCTCCAGCAGGCTCGCCGCCGGCTCGCTCCTGCTGAGCGTGGTCGCGACGTCCAGACGGGGATACCGCTCGGTGACGGTGGCCTGCACGCGGTCGAGCAGCCGGCCGCCCTCGGTGATGATGACCTCGGCCTCGTCCGGCGTCCAGTAGCCCTGCCGCTCGGCGCCCACACCGTGGACGACGGTCAGCGGCCGCTCGCGGGCCGCCGCCTCCTCCGCCGCCCACAGCACGGCCCGGTCGGCGTGCTCCGAGCCGTCGGTGCCGACCACGACCGGGCCCAGGCCGCCTTCGTTCGCCGCCGTGTCCGCCATGTCCTCGCCTCCGCTCCCTTCGGCTCCACGGCTCCGCCGGTGTGCGGGGAGCGCCGTGGAGATCCCGGTTCCGTTCCCCTCCGTTCCCTTCCATGGTCGCCGCGGGCAGGGTGTCCCGCTCGTGCCGAAGGACCCTGCGCCGGGGACGGAAGGCCCTGCGCGCCGTGCCGGCGCTCAGTCGTGGGCGACCACGGCGACGGGGCAGGGCGCGTGGTGCACCACCGCGTGGGCGGACGACCCGATCCGGGCGCCGAGGGGCACGCGCCGCCTGCGGCGGCCCACGACGAGCAGTCCGGCCGCCCCGCCCGCGCCCACCAGGCCGTCCACGACCGGCCCC
This sequence comes from Streptomyces sp. NPDC004031, assembly GCF_053604375.1. Lineage (NCBI taxonomy): Bacteria > Bacillati > Actinomycetota > Actinomycetes > Kitasatosporales > Streptomycetaceae > Streptomyces > Streptomyces sp. NPDC004031. Next base: position 53,875 of record NZ_JBSGHL010000005.1, read on the forward strand.
TCCGCCAGGTCCTCCACGACCCGTACTCCCGCGAACTTCGCACGGTAGGGCTCGACCAGCGAGGACAGCTCCTCCGTCTTCTCCACGTGCAGCTCACGCTTCAGCTGCGGGCTGAGCGCGGGCACCGTGTAGCCGTACGTGCGGTGCAGGTCCCACAGATGCAGCACGCGCAGGACGGCGCCGCGGGCCGCGGCCTCCTCGAAGGCGAACGTCATCAGGGCGTCGCAGGGACGGCCGAGGTCGACTCCGAGGACCACTTCCGCGTCCTGCCCGCGCGGCTCGCCGCCCGGCTCGCGCACCAGCACCACCGGCCGGTCGCACCGGGCCACCACCTGCAGGCCCACGGACCCGTACACGTAACCGGCGAGCGCCCCGGCGCCGCGCGACCCGAGGACCACCATCGCGGCGTCCCCTGCCGCCTCCACCAGCTCCTGCACGGGGCTCCCGGCCACCTGCTCGGCAGTCACGGCCACCTCCGGGTGGTCCTCCGCCACCCGCCGCGCGGCTTCGAGCGTGCGCTCCTCCTCCCACATGCGCAGTCCCTCGGGTCCGGGCGAGAACTGCACGTTGCTCGTCGGAGCACGCCAGACGTTGAGCATGCGCACCGCCGCACCCCGTACGGCGGCCTCGCGCCCCGCCCATCCGGCCGCCGCCCCGCTCGCCGGCGAGCCGTCGATCCCGACGACCAGTTGCTCCACCATCGCTGCCACCACCTGCCACGGCCGCTGATCGGAACGTCCCCTTATGCCGCCAGTGTCCGCCCCGGCGCGCGCGGCCCGATAGGGCCGAACGGGGTCGCCTCCGGTCCCCGCCACGGCGCCGGGCGCCCGGGACCCCGCATTCGCGACGACCGGCACCGTGTGTGAGCAGATCTTTGTGTTAACGATAAATGTTAACGTTGGCATCCCTGCTACCGTACCTCTCGTCACCGTCCGCGACGATCGAGACGAGGGTGCACCATGCAGCCCCATCGCTACGAAGCCAATCCCCGCTACCCCGTCGTGGGCGGGGACGTCCTGTCCGGATGGGAGGCGCTGGCCGCGCTGCTGCCGGACGAACCCCTGGTCCTGGCGGTCGACGGTCCCGCCGCCTTCGACTGGGGCGCCGCCGCGGGCCTGCTGACCGCCGCGCTGACCGCGCGCGGCCCGGCGGTCGTCCCGACCGACGTCCGCGACCACCTCGCGGACTGGCAGTCGATCGTGGAGCGCACAGGCTCCCCCGCCCTCGCCGACGACCCGGACTTCGACCGGCTCGCCGCGGGCACGCTCGCGGACCTCTTCGACGAGCTGCCCGCTCCCGAGCCGCCCGCGGGCGGCGTGGCCCTGGTGTACGGGCCCGGCGCCGCACTGGTCCCGCACGACGTGCTCTGGTACGCCGACGCCCCCAAGCGGTTCGCCGAGGCCAGCGTCGTCGCCGGAACCGCGCCCAACCTCGGCCGCCGGCCGGGAGCCGGGCGGCCCACCACCAAGCGGCTCTTCTACGTCGACTGGCCGCTGCTCGACCGGCACCGGGACACCCTCGCCGAGGACATCGACTGCTGGATCGACTGCCAGGACCTCGCCGCCCCGGCCGCGGTGACCGGCGAGGCGCTGCGCGCCACCGCCCGCGCACTCGCGCACCGCCCCTTCCGCACCCGTCCGACCTTCAACACCACCTCCTGGGGCGGGCACTGGGCGCAGCGGGAACTGGGCATGAACCCGGACGCGCGGAACACCGCGCTCGGCTACGAGCTGATCGCCCCGGAGAGCGGTGTCCTCGTCGGGGCCGCGGACGCGGCGGCCGAGATCCCCTTCCAGCTGCTCGTCGCCCTGCACCCGGGCGAGATACTGGGCGCCGAGGTCCACGAGGTCTTCGGCACGTCCTTCCCGGTGCGCTTCGACTACCTCGACACCGCGGGCGGGGGCAGCCTGTCCGTGCACTGCCATCCGCGGTCGGACTACATGCGGGACGTCTTCGGCTGGCCGTACACGCAGCACGAGACGTACTACGTGATGGTCGGCGGGGAGCACAACACCGTCTACCTGGGCCTGCGCGGCGACGCCGACCTCGACGCCTTCCGGCACGACGCCCAGGAGGCCCACCACCACGAGAAGCCGTTCGACATCGAGCGGTACGTGCAGACGCATCCGGCCGAACCGCACCAGCTGTTCGTCATCCCGGCGGGCACCCCGCACGGCAGCGGCGCCGGCAACGTCGTGCTGGAGGTGAGCGCCACGCCGTACCTGTACTCGCTGCGCTTCTACGACTGGCTGCGCCGCGACGCCGAGGGGCGCCAGCGGCCCGTCCATCTCACGCACGCCTTCGACAACCTGGCCACCGGCCGTACCGGGGAAGCGGTGCCGGCCGAACTGGTGCCCGCGCCGCGCACGCTGCGCACCGGCCGCGGGTGGCGCGAGGAACTGCTCGGCGCGCTGCCGGAGATGTTCTTCGAGGTGCGCCGGCTGGTGATCGAGGGCGGCGGTCCGGCCGAGGACGACACCGCGGGGCGCTTCCACATCCTGAACGTCGTCGAGGGCGAGGGCGTGGTGATCACGACGGAGAGCGGAGACCGGCACCGCCTGGCGTACGCCGAGACCCTGGTCGTCCCGGCCTCGGTGGGCCGCTACACCCTCTCCGGCATCGGCGGCACGCCGGTCCGCCTGGTGAAGTCGCTGGTCCGCCGGTGACCGGGCGGCCCGCACCGGCGGACGGCGCCCCCGTTCCCGTCCTGGAGATCGGCGGCACCCATGTCACCGCCGCCCTCGTGGACCCCGCGCGGGGGTCCGTGCTCGGTGGCAGCGTGCGGCACGCGGCGCTCGGCCCCGCCGATCCCGCCGACCGGCTCCTCACCGCCCTGACGGAATGCGCCCGCGGCCTGGACGCACCACGCGCGGCACGCTGGGGCGTGGCGGTGCCGGGTCCCTTCGACTACGCGCGGGGCATCGCGCGCTTCAGCGGCGTCGGCAAGTTCGACTCGCTGAACGGGATCGACCTCGGGCAGGTCCTGGCCGCCGCGCTGGGCGGCACGGCCGGGGACTTCCGCTTCCTCAACGACGCCCACGCCTTCGCCCTCGGCGAGTGGGCGGCCGGAGCGGCCCGCGGCCACGACCGGACGGTGGGCCTCACGCTCGGCACGGGTGTCGGTTCGGCCTTCCTCGCGTCCGGCCGCCTGGTCGACACCGGCCCTGAGGTACCGCCCGGCGGGTATCTGCACCTGCTGTCGGTCGGCGGGCACCCGCTGGAGGACACGGTCTCGCGCCGGGCGATCCTGCGCCGCTACGCCGCCGAGCGCGGCGGTCCGCAGCCGGGCGTGGACGTCCGCGACGTGGCCGAGCGCGCCCGCGCGGGCGAGGGCGCCGCCTCCCGGACGATGCGGCAGACCTTCCAGGCGCTGGGCGCCGCGACGGCCCCCTGGCTGGCCGCTTTCCGGGCCGGGGCCCTCGTCGTGGGCGGTTCGATCGCCGGGGCCTGGGATCTGGTGGAACCGGCCCTGAGGGACGGGATGGCGCGGGCGGTGCCCGGCACCGGTATCGTCCCGCGCAGGGCGGCGCACCCGGCCGAGGCGCCGCTGCTGGGCGCCGCCCTCCATGCACGGCAGCCGTGCGCGTCCCGTGTCGGCCCCCGGAACGGATGAGCAGACGGATGACCGAGCACCCTCCGGCCGCCGGATCCCCGGCCGCCCCGCGCCCGGGGCCCGCGGCAGCTCCCGGCGGCCCGCGGGAAGGAGCGCCCGCGACCCTGCACGAGGTCGGCCTCCGCGCCGGGGTCAGCGCCATGACCGTCTCCCGCGCGCTGCGCGGCGACCCGCGCGTCTCGGCCCGGACCACGGAACGGGTGCGCGCCGCGGCGGCCGAACTCGGCTACCGGCGCAACGAGCTGGCCAGGGGGCTGCGGCTCGGCCGCAGCGCGGGAATGATCGGGCTCGTCGTCACCAACCTCGCCAACCCCTTCTACTCCCGGCTCGCGCTCGGGGTGGAGGCGGTCGCCGCGGAACACGGGATGAAGCTGGTCGTCAGCAACACCGCGGACCGGATCGACCGGGAGCGCGAGATCGTCGACGATCTCGCCGCCCGCCGGGTGGACGGGATCGTGGTGGTGCCCGCCGGTACGGAGCAGGGACACCTCGCTCCCGCGCGGTTGGGCGGCACGCCCGTCGTGCTCGCCGCCCGGCCGCCCGCGGGCATCGCGGTGGACTGTGCGCTGCTCGACGACTTCGGCGGCGCGCGGGAGGCCACCTCGCTGCTCGTCGCCGACGGCCACCGGCGCATCGGTTTTCTCGGGCCGCCCGCGGCGTGGACCAGCGCCGAGCGGCTGCGCGGATTCCGCAGCGTCCTGGAGTCCTCGGGGATCGCCGCCGACGGCGACCTCGTCGGCTGCGCCCAGCGCGACATCGCCGCGGCGCAGGCGGCGGCTGAGGTGATGCTGGACCTGCCCGCCCCGCCCACCGCGTTCTTCTGCGCCAACAGCAGGAACACCCTGGGGGCGGTCCGGGCGCTGAAGCGGCGCGCGGCCGCCACCGCGGTCGTCGGGTTCGACGACTTCGAGGCCGCCGACATGCTGGACATGCCGCTGCGGGTCGTCTCCTACGTCCCCGAGGCGCTGGGACGGCAGGCAGCGGCCCTGCTGTTCGGCCGTCTCGACGAGAAGCGCGCCGGTACGGAGGACGCCGCCCCGCCGGCCAGGGCGATCCTGCCGACCTCGATCGTCGACCACACCCCCGCCGCCACGCGCCGGTAGCCCGTCGCACGGGACGCGCCCCGGTCCCGTGCCCGGCCCCCGTGACCTCCCGCGGGGGCACCGCGGGAGGTCACGGGGGCGGTGGGTCACACGCTTTCGAGCAGCAGTTGCGAGCCCGCGGTGATGAGGCCGGGGACCTCGAAGTCCAGCTCCACCAGGGTCCGGCCGCCCGGCGGGAGCAGGAAGGTGCCCAGCGGGCAGCGGGGGGCGGTGGGGCGGACGTAGACGGTGGTGAGCTGCGGGGTGCCGCCGTCGACGGTGAGGGTCGCGGCGCCGTTCCAGGTGTCGCCGGGCACGTCGGTGGCGGCCGTGACGTTGGAGCCGAAGGTCAGGGCCACGGTGCGCGCGCTCTGCGAGGGGTTGGCGAGCTGGAGCCGGACGGCGTACCGCATCCCGTAGTTGCCCCAGCTGCGCTGCGAGGAGTCGGAGAGCGCGGCCACCGCCGGGACGGTCTGGTCCAGCGCGGCGACCTGGCGCTGGGTGGTGTTCACCGCCAGGCCGAGGAAGCTGCCGGCCGCGGGGATGTCCACGCCGACCACGCCGGTGTCCCAGGCCGAGGCGGCGTAGACACCGGCCTCGCGTCCGTAGGTGGTGTCGGTCTGCGGGGCGGTGTTGCCGGCGGCCGCCATCTCGTCGTGCTGCGTCGAGTTGATCGCGGTGGCGGTGTCGCCGTCGGCGGTGGCCGCGGTGTAGACGTAGACGCCGCCACCGGTCGCGGTGACCTCCAGCAGGCCGTCGACGATGGACGAGCTAAGCGGGACGACCGCGACCTGCGCCATGGCGCCGGGGGCGAGGACGGTGGCGGGCAGGTAGGTCCGCAGGTTGCCGGTGGCCCAGTCCTGGGAGGTCGCGTAGCAGGGGCCGGTCCCGGCGCGCTGGGTCGGGTCCTGGACCAGCGGCTTGTCCCCGTTGGTCCACACCGAGCCGCGCGCGGACACCGTCACCGGCGACGGGCCGGGGTTGGAGACCAGGACGTGCACGTACGCCGTCCGCCCGGTTCCGTTCTGGTGGTAGAGGTAGACCGGGAAGGTGCCGGTCAGCGGGTGGGCGGCGCCTCCGCGGTTGGCGGTGGTGCGGCCGCACTGCGCCAGCCAGCCGGTGCCGGTGAACGTCTCCGGGTTGTTGGAGACGAACATCTGCGGGCCGCCGGCGGCGCCGGGCAGCTGCCGGAGCTGGTCGCGGGGCACGGTGGGGCCGGGCGCGGACGGCACTGCTGAGGTCCAGGCGTCGGAGCCGATCGTGGTCGTGACCTCCTGGCCGTCGGCCAGGCAGTGGCCCGCACGGCCGCCTCGATGCGACGACGAGTGGTCAGTACCACTGCGCGCCGCACTGGTCCCGGCCGCCACCAGCGGAAGGGCCGTTCCGGCCATCAGCACGCCTGCCGCACGGCCCAGCAGCGCCCTGCGTGAGGGGCTGATATTGCTCAAGGGTTCCATGATGCTCCTGGTGAACGAGTAGTCCGGGCAACGGGCGCGCCCATCAGTCCACTTGGATACCAGGCTTCCCGCGCTACCGACAGTGGTAGGGAGCAATCTGCCCTTCACCACAGCTTTGCCCTTGACTAGCTGGGAGTTTCGATGAAAACGTGCGGCAAGTGGTCGCTACCAGTTGGAGCGACATGACCGTGGACCTTGTGGTCTCCACTGTCCGAGGAGAGACATGCCCAGCAGCAGACGCCTGCACCTTGCCGCCATCGGGACCGTCGTGGCACTGACCGCCACGGCCTGCGGCCTGGGGTCGGGCTCTTCGTCGCAGAACTCCGGTCCGGCCGCGGGCAGCGGCAAGGTCTCCGGCACGATCACGCTGGAGACGCTGCAGCTGAAGCCGACCTTCACCGACTACATGAACAAGGTGATCGCCGCCTACGAGAAGTCCCACCCGGGCACCAAGGTCAAGTGGGTGGACATCCCGTTCCAGGGCGCCCAGGAGAAGCTCACGACCGACGCGACGGCCGGCGCGCTGCCCGACGTGGTGAACCTCAACCCGCAGTTCGCGCAGGCCCTGGAGGCCAAGGGCCTGTTCGTCGACATGGACGCGGCCGCGGCCGGCGTCAAGTCCGACTACGTCCCCGGGGCGTGGAGCGCCTTCACCGTTCCCGGCACGTCCGGTGCGTACGCGATCCCGTGGTACCTGACCTCCGAGGTCACCATGTACAACAAGCAGCTGTTCAGCAAGGCGGGGCTCGACCCGAACTCGCCGCCGTCGACGTTCGACGAGCTGCTCGCCGACGGCCGCAAGCTCTCCGCGGCCGGGCACGGGTCGTCCTACGGGCTGCACCCCGCGCTGGAGAACCGCTTCGTCACCGACCTGGCCAAGCAGGGTGTCCCGCTGCTCGACAGCACCGGTACCAAGTGGACGTTCAACACCCCCGCGGCCGTGGCCTATCTGCAGAAGCTCGTGGACGCCTACAAGGACGGCGTCTACCCGAAGGACTCGCTGACGCAGGACCACAGCAAGGAGACCGAGGCCTACCAGGCCGGCCGTATCGGCCTGTTCCCCTCCGGGCCCAACTTCCTGACCGTGGTCAAGCAGAACGCGCCGGCCGTGGCCGCCCAGACCGGAGTCGGCCCGCAGATCACCGGCGCCGACGGCACCACCAACATGTCGGTGATGGGCCTGCTGGTCCCCAAGAGCAGCAAGAACCGGACGACCGCGCTGAACTTCGCCGAGTACCTGGGCAACGCCGAGAACCAGCTGGCCTTCAGCAAGATCGTGACGATCCTGCCCAGCACCCTGTCGTCCCTGAAGGACCCGTACTTCACCTCGGACGGTGACGGCTCCGTGGACGCCAAGGCGCGCAAGATCTCGGCCGCCCAGATCGCCAAGGCCAAGAACCTCGTCCCCGTCCAGTACGACGCCCGCGTCACCGCCGCCGTCATCGGCAAGGTCCAGCTCGCGCTCCAGGGCAAGCTGTCCGCCAAGGACGCGCTGGACCAGGCCGTGGCCGCCGCCGACGCCATCACCTCTGCCGCCCGCTGACACGCCGCCCGTGCGCGTCCGCCCCCCGGCCGCGCACGGGCGCCCTCCCGACGACACCGTGCGCGCACGGCCCGAACCGACAAGCCCGACAAGCCCGACAAGGAGGCCCGCGTGACCGGCCGCCGCTGGTACGTCCCCTGGCTGTTCCTCGCCCCGGCGCTGGCCATCGCTGTGGCCTTCTTCCTGGTCCCCTTCGCCAACACCGTCGTGCTGTCGTTCACCGACGCCAGCACCCTGGGCGGCGGCCACTTCACCGGGTTCGCCAACTACCACCGGCTGTGGCACGACCCGCAGTTCTGGCAGTCGGTGCGCAACACCGCGCTGTACATCGTGGTGGTCGTGCCGTGCATGGTGGTGCTGCCGCTGCTGCTGGCCGTCCTCGTCCAGCGGCGGGTCGCCGGTATCGGCTTCTTCCGCGCGGTGTTCTACTCGCCCGTGGTCGCCTCCATGGTGGTCGCCGGACTCATCTGGTCGTGGCTGCTGTCGAGCGACGGCCTGGTCAACGCGGCACTGCGCGGCCTGCACCTGGTGTCGGAGCCGGTGCCCTTCCTCACCGACTCGCACTGGCTGCTGTTCAGCTCCATGGCGATGACCGTCTGGAAGGGCCTCGGCTACTACATGGTCATCTACCTCGCGGCCCTCGCCAACGTGCCCGCCTCCCTCCTGGAGGCCGCGCAGGTGGACGGGGCGGGCGCGGTACGGCGCTTCCGCAGTGTCACCCTCCCGCTCGTGCGGCCCACCATGGTGCTGGTGGCGACGCTGTCGGCGATCGCGTGCGCGAAGGTCTTCGCCGAGGTCTTCACCCTGAGCGACGGCAGCGCGGGCCCCGGCGGCCAGGCCCGCACCCTCGTCTACACCATCCGCGAGACGGGTCTCGGCCTCGGCGGCGAGGCCGGGTACGCCTCGGCCATGAGCCTGGTGCTCTTCCTGGGCACCCTCGGTCTCTCGGTCGCCGTCACCCGACTCAACACCCGGGAGGACCGGGCATGACCTCGCTCGACACCCCCACGGCCCGCCGCTCCCCGGCCGGTCCGCGGCGCGGCTCCGGCGGCGCCCCGAAGCGGCCGGCCGCGGCGGACGCGGCGCGGCGCAGGCGCCGCGCCGCCGGGCTCGCGGCACGCTACCTGCTGCTGTGCTGCGTGCTCGCCCTGACGGTGGGTCCGTTCCTGTGGCAGCTGTCCACGTCGCTGAAGGGTGCCGGGGAACGGGTCTTCGGCTATCCGCCGCAGCTCCTGCCGCACCACCCCACCCTGCACCACTACTCCGAGGTCCTGGACACCGTGCCGGTGCTCCGCTACGCGGGCAACTCGCTGCTGGTGGCGCTCGGTTCGGTGGTCACCAACTGCCTGTTCGGCTCGATGGCCGGATACGCGCTGGCCCGGATGCGGTTCCGCGGGCGCGGCATCGCCGTCGGCGTCTTCCTCGCCACCATGATCATCCCCTTCGAGAGCATCATGGTCTCGGAGTTCCTGGTGGCCAGGGACCTGCACCTCACCAACAGCCTCCTCGGGGTGATGCTGCCGCTGGCCGCCTCCGGCCTGTCGGTGCTCCTGATGCGCAACGCCTTCAGCCGGCTCCCCCGGGAGGTCGAGGAGGCCGCGCTGCTGGACGGGGCGGGCGAGATGCAGCGGTTCTTCCGCGTGGCGCTCCCCTCGGTGGGCGGAAGCCTGGCGGCGGTCGCGATCTTCAGCTTCGTCTTCGCCTGGGACGACTTCCTGTGGCCGCTGGTGGTCCTGTCCGATCCGGCGAAGTACACGCTGACGGTCGGCATCCAGTACCTGTCCGGCACGTTCACCGACGACCAGCGGGTGGTCGCGGCAGGCACCATGATGGCCGTCGTACCACTGCTGGTGCTCTTCTTCGCGCTGCAGCGGTTCTTCTTCCGGGGCGTGGGCGAAGGAGCGGTCAAGGAATGACAGGGAACACCGAGCGGGAGCTCGCCACCACCTCCGCTTCCGCGGGGACGCAGGTGCGCACGGTCCGCGAGCCGAAGCACGAGGTGCTGCGCCGACGGCTGCTGGACCTGGTCGAGGCGGCGCAGGCACACCAGATGCTGCCGAGCGAACGCGAACTGATGCAGCGTTACGACGTCAGCCGGGTCACCGTGCGCCGTGCCGTCGAGCGCCTGACGCAGGAGGGGCGGATCTACCGCGTGCAGGGCGCGGGCACCTTCGTCGCGGAGGCGGAGACGATCAGCAAGTCGCTGCGGCTGACGTCCTTCTCCGAGGACATCCGGGCCCGCCGCATGGTGCCCGCGGGCACCCTGCTGGTCATGGAGCGGGTGCCGGCCGACGTCGACAACGCGCGGGACCTGTTCGTCGAGCCGGGGGCGCCGCTGGTGCACCTGGAGCGGCTGCGGACCGCCGACGGGGTGCCGATGTGCCTGGAGAACGTGTGGCTGCCCGAGCACCTGGTGCCCGGTCTGCTGGACGAGGGCGCGCCCGACTCGCTGTACGACGTGCTCGACCGGCAGGGCGCGGCGCCGGAGGCGGCCGACCAGACGGTACGGGCCACGGTCGTCGACGCGGCGCAGGCCCGGCTGCTGAAGGTGCCGCCGCAGTTCCCCGCCCTGCATGTCGAACGGCTCACGCGCGACGCCCGCGGCCGGGCGGTCGAACGTGCCGTCAGCCTGTACCGGGCCGACCGGTACGACTTCCACTTCACCATCACCCGGGAACGGCATCCATGACATCCCCTCACCCGCCCTCCCCCGGCGGCACGGACGTGCTGGCCGTGGACATCGGCGGCACCAAGACGACCGCCGCCGTGGTGACCGCCGGGTATCGCGTCGTCGCTTCGGTGACGGAGCCGACCCCGGCGGGCGACGGCGGCCCGGCCGTCCTCGCCTCGGCGCTGCGGCTGGCCCGGCGGGCGCTGGCGCAGGCCGCCGCCGCGGGTCCGGCGGGCGTGGGCGTCGGCACCGCGGGCGTCGTGGACGCCGGCGGGCGGACGGTCACGGCCGCCACGTCGGCGCTGCCCGGCTGGGCGGGAACGCGTGTCGCGGACGCCTTCGAGGAGGAGTTCGGGGCCCCGGCCACCGTGCTGGGCGACGTGCAGGCGTTCCTCGCCGGTGAGATGGCGGCGGGGGCGGCCCGCGGCTGCCGGAGCGCGGTGGCCGCCATGGCCGGGACCGGCGTGGGCGGCGCCGTCGCGGTCGGGGGCGCGGTGGTGCGCGGCACGCACGGCGCCGCGGGCCACCTGGGGCATGTGGGCGTCGAGGCCGCGGCCGGGCTGGTCTGCCCGTGCGGCGCCACCGGCCATGTCGAGGCGGTCGCCTCCGGTCCCGCGATGACCGCACGGGGCCGGGCGCTGCTGCCGGGCCGTGACCTGGCCGACCTGTCGGACGTGGCGGCCCTCGCCCGCGGGGGCGTACCGGAGGCGCGCGAGGTTCTGACGGCGGGCGGGGCCGCGCTGGGCGGCGCGCTGGCCGGAGTCGTGTCGGTCCTCGACCCGGACGTGGTGGTCCTGGGCGGCGGCGTCCTGGCGTCCGGCCCCTGGTACCCGCGGGCCGTCCGCGAGGCGGTCCGGACGCGCACGCTGCCGTCGCTGGCCGGGGTACGGGTCGCGACCTCCGTACTCGGCGGCACGGCCGTCCTGGTCGGGGCCGCCGCCGAGGCGCGCCGGACGGCCGCCGGACCGGACCGGACCCTCACCCCGTCCGCAGGAGGACGCTCATGACCCCCGCCCCCGGCGGCACGCGCCCGCGCGTCGCCCTGCTGCCCCTGGACGAGCGCCCCGCGTGCACGTCACTGCCCCGCATGGTCGCCGCCGTCGCGGGTGTCGACCTCCTGCTGCCGCCCGCCGGGATCCTGCCCTCCGTCCGCGAGCCGGGCGACCCGGCCGCGCTGGGCGGGTGGCTCGCCGGGCAGCGCGCCGACGCGGCGGTGGTGTCGCTGGAGATGCTCGGCTACGGCGGCCTGATCGCCTCCCGGACCTCACCGGCCGACGCCGGTACGGTCGCGGCACGCTGGCAGCCGCTGCGCGAGCTGGGCCGCCGGGGCACCCCGGTGCACGCCGTCACGCTGGTCACCCGCACCCCCGACTCCGCCGACGCGATGGAGGAGCCGGACTACTGGGACCCCCACGGCCCCGCCCTGCACCGGCTCTCCGCGGACCTCCACCGGGGCCTCGCGGGTGACGGAGGGCCACGGGAAGACGCCGGTGTCCCCGACGAGGTGCGGGCCGACTTCCTCACCCGCCGGCTCCGCAACCACACGCTCAACCTCGCCGCCCTGGAACTTGCCGCCGACGGCACCGCCCGCTCCCTGGTGGTCGGGGCCGACGACACCGCCCCGCACGCGCTCGCCACATGGGAGCTGGAGCACCTGAGGCGCTGGACGTCGGTCGCGGGCCTGGCCGACCGGGTCTCGGTACGGCCGGGGGCGGACGAGGCGTGCACGGTGCTGGTCGCCCGCACCGTACGCGACCTGCTCGGCACCGGACCGGTGCGGGTCGCCGTCGAGGCGGCCGACCCCGCCGGGCTGGACCGGGTGGCCGCCTACGAGAACGTGCCCGTCGCGGCCACCGCCGCCGGGCAGCTGCACGCCGCGGGCGCGGTGCCGCTGCCGCCGGGGGCACCGGCCGGCGTCCGGGACGCCGTCCTGCTGGTCCACACCCCGGTGCCCGGCGGCGACTGGGCCGTCAGCCCGCCGGGCAGCACGGACGAGCGGGCCGCCCGTGCGGTCGCCGACCGCGCGGTGGCGCTGCTGAACGCCGGGGCGCGGGTCGCGGTCGCGGACTGCGCCCAGCCCAACGGCGCCGACCCGGCCCTGGTCGCCGCGCTCGGCGAGGCGGGCGTGCTGGAGCGCCTGACGGCCTACGCGGGGTGGAACACCGCGGGGAACACCCTCGGCACCGTGTCCGCGCACCTGGTCGCGGCCGTCTCGGCCGAACGCGCCGGGCGGCTGGACGTGCCGGCCCACCAGCGGCTGCTGCTGCACCGGCTGGTGGAGGACTGGGGCTGGATGTCCCACGTGCGCGGGCGCACCCGCGCCGCCCTGGGCAGCGACCCGGCCCGCCACGACCACGTCCCCGCCGGCCATCCGGCGCTGCGCGCGGCGGCCGCCGAACTGGCCGCGCTGCGCGACCGGCTGCCCGCCTTCGGCGGCCTGACCGTCGATCAGGCCTCGGTGCGCCTGCCCTGGCACCGCACCTTCGAGATCGACTTCTCCCTCGTCCCCGGCGAACCGCCGCAGGAGCCCCAGCGATGACCTCTTCCTCTCCCCCGCGCGTCCACGCCGACGTCGCCGTGATCGGCGGCGGCCTCGGCGGGGTGGCGGCCGCCCTGGCGGCCTGCGCCGCCGGCCGCACCGTCGTCCTCACCACCGACCAGGACGTGCTCGGCGGGCAGATCACCTCCCAGCTCGTCCCCGCGCTCGACGAGCACCCGCATGTCGAGCGCGGCGGGATCTCGGCCTCCTACCGCGGGCTCCGCGAGGCGCTGCGCGCGCGGTACGGCGGTGTCGCCAACCCCGGCGGCGGCTGGGTCAGCCGGCTGTGCTTCGTGCCCGCCGCCGCGCGGGCCGTCCTCGCGGACCTGCTCGCACCGCACATACGGGCGGGGCGGCTGACGGTGCTGACGGGCCTTCGCCCCGCCGCGGTGGTGCGCGAGGCGGACGTGGTCGCCGAGGTGCGGCTGGAGGCGGTGCAGGGTCTAGGGCACGACGTCACCGTGGCCGCCGAGGTGTTCTGCGACGCCACCGAGACCGGGGCGCTGCTGCCGCAGGCCGGAGCGGACTGGGTGGTCGGCTCCGAGGGGCGCGACGCCCACGGCGAGAGCCTGGCGCTGCCGGGCGGGCCGCGCCCGCACGCCGTCCAGTCGTGCACGGTGGGCTTCACCGTGGAGCACCGGCCCGGCGAGGACCACACCGTGCCCCGGCCCGACGGGTACGAGCGCTGGCGGGACGGCCAGCCGTTCACCCTGGAGATCGCCGGGTGGGACGACCGCAGGCACCGCTACCGGATGTTCACCGAGGGGCCGGACGGCCACCCGCCGTTCTGGACCTACCGGCGGCTGCATGACGGCGGCGTGCTCGGCGGCCCGGACATCGCCCTGATCAACTGGTCCGGCAACGACTACGCCGACACCTCGCTCGTCCACGAACCGCGGCGGGCGACGGAGGAGGCCCGCGCCCTGTCGCTGGCGTTCCTGCACTGGCTCCAGACCGAGTGCCCGCGCGACGACGGCAGCGGCTTCGGCTACCCCGGTCTGCGGCTCTCCCCCGAGGCCGCCGGCACCCCGGACGGCCTGGCGGCCGAGCCGTACGTCCGCGAATCGCGGCGGCTGGCCTCCGCCCGGCCGGTGCGCGAGCAGGACCTGCTGCCGGAGCCCGGACGGGCGCGCGCGGCGAACATGCCCGACTCCTGCGGGCTGGCCTCCTACCACATGGACCTGCACGCCCGGGTCGGTCATCCCGGCTCGGCCTACGCGCCCACCGCGCCCTTCCAGATCCCGCTGTCCGCGCTGGTCGGCTCGCAGCCGGTCAACCTGGTGGCGGCGGCGAAGAACCTGGCCGCCACCCAGGTCGCCGCCGCGGCCTACCGCGTCCACCACGGTGAGTGGGCGGTCGGCGAGGCCGCCGGCACGCTCGCCGCCCACGCCGTCCGCCGCGGCCTGACGCCGCTTCGGGCGGCCACCGACCCGGCCGCGCGTGTCGGCGTCCAGCAGGACCTGGTAAGCGCCGGGGTCCCGCTGGTCTGGCTGCTGGACGTGCCGCCGGAGCACCCCGCGTTCGCGCACGCCCATCTGCTCGCCGCCGCCGGAGGCCTCGCGGGCGAGCGGCTGGAAACCCTCGAAGCCCAGCTCGGACGGCCCGTGGACGAGGCCGACGCCGCGGCCCTGACGGGCGCCGCCCGGCGGCTCGTACCCGGCCTTGAGCCGCCCGCGGTGGCCGTGGGCTCCGCGTGGCCGGACGCGGTGACCGCGCTGGGCACGGCGGTCCACCGCGCACTCGACGTCAGCACCGCACGCTGAGAAAGGCAATCTGTGCACCCCAACGAAGGATCACCGCCCCACCCCCTGGCCCCGGCCCGGCAGTCGCCGGTGCCGGACCTCGCCGGCAGGCTGGTGGTGTCCTGCCAGGCTCTGCCGGGTGAGCCGCTGTACGGCCCGGTCCACATGTCGGCCATGGCCCGGTCGGCGGTCATGGGCGGCGCGGCGGCCGTGCGCGTGAACGGCCCCGAGGACGTGGCCGCGGTGCGCGGCGCGGTGGGCGTGCCGGTCATCGGCCTGTGGAAGGACGGTGCGGAGGGCGTCTACATCACCCCGACGCTGCGCCACGCGCTGGCCGTCGCGGAGGCGGGTGCCGACATCGTCGCGCTGGACGCGACCGGCCGTCCGCGCGGCGACGGCCTGGACATCGCCGCCACGTTCGCGGCGCTGCACGCGGCCGGGGTGCTGGTCATGGCGGACGTCTCCACGCTGGAGGAAGGGCTCGCGGCCGCCGCGGCGGGCGCCGACCTGGTGGCCACGACGCTGTCCGGCTACACCGAGGCGAGCGCGCACCGCTCCGCCGCCGCGGGACCGGACCTGGATCTCGTCGCGTCGCTGGCTGCGCGGACCGGGACCCCGGTCGTCGCCGAGGGCCGTATCGCCACCCCTGAACAGGCCGCCGCCGTCCTCGCGGCCGGCGCCCACTGCGTCGTCGTCGGCGGCGCCATCACCCGACCCGCGGACCTGACCCGGCGGTTCGTCACCGCGCTGGCCGCCCATCGCACGGAGAGCCCCGTATGAGCACCACCGACACCCGCCCCGGCACGCCCGCCGTCACCTGCCATGTCCTCACCCATGTGCACTGGGACCGCGAGTGGTACCGCCCCTTCGAGGCGTTCCGCGCCCGGCTGGCCGAACTCGCCGAGCGGGTCTGCGACGAGCTGGACGACGGCCGCATGGCCTCCTTCCACCTCGACGGCCAGACGATCGTGCTGTCGGACGTGCAGGCGCTGCGCCCCGACCTCGCGGCGCGGCTGCGCGACCACGCCCGAGCCGGCCGGCTCACGCTCGGGCCCTGGCACGTGCTGGCCGACAACCAGCTGGTCTCCGGCGAGAACCTGATCCGCAACCTGCTCACCGCCCGCCGCTGGGGTGCGACGGCCGCGGGCCTGTCCCCGGTCGGCTACTGCCCGGACACCTTCGGCCACCCCGCCGATCTGCCGCGCATCCTCAGCGGCTTCGGCATGGACACCGCCCTGGTGTGGCGCGGCGCGCCCGACGGCACGGCACGCTTCCGGTGGCGCTCCCCCGACGGGTCGGAAGTCTTCGCGGTGAACCAGGGCTACCACGCGGCCGAGGTGCTGTGGCCGGAGCCGGACGGTGCGCAGGGCCGCGTCCTGCGGCTGAAGGAGTTCGCACGGACCGAACGGGACCGGCTTCCCGAAGGCCCGTGGCTGCTGATGAACGGCGGCGACCACCTGGCGCCCTCCGATCCGGTGGGCGCGCTGCGGGACACCGCCGGGGCGGCCGCGCAGGAGCACGTCGAGCTGCGGCACAGCACCCTGGAGGAGTTCTTCGCCGCCGCGCGGGCCGCCGCCGACGAGGACCGCCTGCCGCTCGTCGAGGGGCCGCTGCGGCACCGGCCCGGCCGGCTGACGTTCATCCTGCCGGGCACGCTGTCCGCCCGCACGTACCTCAAGCAGGCCAACGCCGAGGCGCAGACGCTCCTGGAGCAGCGCGCCGAACCGCTGCTCGCCCTGCACGCCCCGGACGACCCCGCGCTCGCCGCCGAACTCGGCCACGCCTGGGAGCTGCTGCTGCGCAACTCCCCGCACGACTCCATCTGCGGGTGCAGCGTGGACGAGGTGCACCGGGAGAACCTCACGCGCTTCGAGCGGGTCCGGGAGGCGGGCGGCCACGTGGTGCTGCGCGCCCTGCACGCCGCGGGCCTCGACACCCGCCAGTACGGCGCGCCCGCCGACCGCGAACTGCGCTTCGCCGTCCTCAACCCCCGCCCGCAGGAGGCCGGCGGGCCGGTCACCGTCGAGATCCTCACCGCGCCGGGCGCCCACCCGGTCGCCGTGCTCGATCCGGACGGCGCGGAGATCCCGTTCGAATGCGCGCCGCTCGGGCCGGAGACCGCCTTCGAGGCGGACATCGACCTCATGCCCGACTCGCGGCCGGCGCTCCGGCACCGCCTGGCCCTGCTCACCCGCGGCGTCCCCGCGCTCGGGCACGCCGTCTACACCGTGCGTCTCGCCGACCGTCCGGCCGAGGAGGCACTCCCGCGCACCGAACCGGACGCGGGTGTCCTGCCGCTGGCCGGGGGCGGCACCCTGACCGCCGCCGGGGACGCCACGCTGACGCTGCGCCTCCCGGACGGTACCGAACTGCCCGGCCTCGGGCGGCTCGTGGACGAGGGCGACCGCGGCGACACGTACAACTTCGACCCCGTGCCCGGTGACGCGCCCGTCACCGCCACCCTGCGCTCGGTGCGCCGCCGCACCTCGCCGGTGCGCGCGCGGCTGGAGCTGGACGCCGAACTCGCGCTGCCACGCGGCCTCGACGCGGGCCGCGGCGCCCGCAGCACCGAGACGACGACCGTCCCCGTCCGTGTCACCGTCACCGCGTGGCACGACGCCGACGCGCCCCTGGAATGGGACATCCGGTTCGACAACACCGCAGACGACCACCGGCTGCGCGTCCACTTCCCGGCCCCGTACCCCTCGGGCACCTGGACCGCCGACACCCACTTCAGCCTGCTCGACCACCCCACCGGCCCGGACATGGGCCCGCTGCCCTCCGAACCGGCGCACGAGGCGGAGTACGGCGCGGTGCCGGTGCAGACCGTCAGCGCACTGGGCGAGGCCGCCGCGCGGGTGGCCGTCGGCGCCTGCGGCCTGCACGAGCGGACCGGCCTCGCCGCCGCGCACACCGCGTCCGGCACCGACGAACTCGCCGTCACCCTGCTGCGGTCGGTCGGCTGGCTCTCCCGCTTCGACCTGGCGGCCCGCACCACCGGGGCCGGCCCGATGCTCGCGACGCCGCAGGCGCAGTGCCGCGGCCCGCAGCACTTCCGGCTGCTGGTCGGTGCCGGGCACCGGGTCGCGGACGACGCCGGTCTCGTCCGGCTGGCCACCGAGGTGAAGTCCGCGCTGTACGCGGTGCCGCTGCGCCCCGGCGCCGCGCCCGCGCCCCGGTCGCCGCAGCCGCTCACCGTCACCGGCGCCCCGGTCACCGCGCTCAAGCGGGCGGAGGACGGGGAGGGTCTGATCCTGCGCGTCTCCAACCCCACCCGCGAGCCCGTCACCGCGCGCCTGACGACCCCGCCCGGCACGACGGCCCGGCTGGTACGGCTCGACGAGTCCGCCCTTGCCGGGGCGGAGCCGGTGGGTCCCGAACTCCACCTGGCTCCCTACGCCCTGGCGACCCTGCGGCTCGTCCGCGCCTGACGGGACGTCACCGCCGCGCCCGGGTGCGGCCGACCGCACCCGGGCGTCAGGGCGGGGCGTGGGGCGGCGGTCACTTGCGGTGGCGGTGTCTGGGGGGAGGGCCCGTGACCGGGGCGGGGGTGTCCGCCGGGGGGCGGTCGGCGTTGACGACCAGGGCGGCCAGCAGCGTGGTGAGGGGGACGGAGGCGACCAGGCCGATGCTGCCGACGAGGGTGCGGACGATCTCCTCGGCGACGAGTTCGCTGCCGGCGACCTGGCCGACGCCTGCGCGGGCGATGGAGAACAGCAGCAGCAGCGGCAGGGCCGCTCCGGCGTACGCCATGACCAGGGTGTTCACGGCGGAGGCGATGTGGTCGCGGCCGATGCGCATCCCGGCGGCGTAGAGCGTGCGCCAGTTCGCGCCCGGGTCGGCGGCCTTCAGCTCCCACACGGCCGAGGTCTGGGTGACGGTGACGTCGTTGAGCACCCCGAGCGAGCCGATGACGATACCGGCCAGCAGGATCCCCTTGAGCTGGATGTGCGGGTAGAGCGTGTGGACGACGCCCGTCTCGTCGGAGGTGTTGCCGGTCAGGTGGGACCAGGAGATGAAGCCCGACCCGAGGGCGGCGATCAGGAAGAGCGAGCACAGGGTGCCGATGACGGCGACCGACGTGCGCGCGTTGAGCCCGTGGCACAGGTACAGCGAGGACAGCAGGATCGCGGAGCCGCCGATCACCGCGACCAGCAGCGGATCGTGGCCGCGCAGGATCGCCGGGAGGATGAACAGCGTCAGCACGGCGAACGACACGACCAGGGCGACGAGCGCCATCACCCCGCGCAGCCGGCCGACGAGCACCACCACCGCGGCGAAGACGAGCGCCAGGACGGTCATCGGGAAGCCGCGTTCCACGTCGCTGACCGAGTAGCGCAGGCCCTGCGGGGCGTTGGGCGCGTAGGCCAGGACGAGCCCCTGCCCCTCGGTGAAGCGGCGGGTCTCGTCCGGGTGGAGGATCTGGGTGAACGTGGTGCCCTTGTCGGGGCCCGAGGTGACCTCGATCGTCGCCTTCTGGCAGGCGTCGCTCACCTTGCCCCCGCCGGGCGGCTGGTCCGGGGTGGGGTCGACGGCCTTGCAGGACACGTCGGCCAGTTGCGCGACCTTGCCGCTGCGGGTCTGCTGGTCGAAGCCGATTCCGGTGCGCGCGTGGCCGGGCGCGCCGCCCGGCCACAGCACGCACAGGCCGACGACCACCGCGGCGGCGAAGGGCACGAGGATGGCGGCGATCACCTTGCGCAGGTGCCGCGACACCGGCGGTACGGGACCGTGGGCGTGACCGTGGGCGTGTGCGTGACCGAGGGAGTGCCGGTCGGGCGGGGGGGAGCTCCACGGTCCGATCATCCCAGCCGCGGATCCGGGTTCCCGCCCGGTGGCGCGAACGCGCCCCGGCCGGACGGGAGTCGCCGACCACGGATCGTCCGGGCCGGCCGCAGCGGCGGCGGGAGCCCGCTCGGGCAGCACCGTGCGAACGGCGGCCGGGTGCGTCGGCGGCGGCGCCCGGGTCCTCAGCCCTTCACGCCGACCAGCACACAGCTGTCCCCCACCTGCCAGACCGGCGTGACGTCGCGGAAGCCCGCCCGGCGCATCAGCCGGGCGTGGTCCTGCGCGGTCAGCCGCCAGCCCGCGGGGTGGCCGCGGCGGGCCCTCTCGCGCTGGTCGCGCTGCACGAACAGGGGCGCGAGCTGCGGGTCCTGCGCGGCGGCCCGCCACCAGCCGTGCCAGTCCTCGGCCGTACGGGAGCCGGAGCGCTCGGCGCGGCGCCGTCCGACGTGCGCGGTGAGCCGGGAGCAGGAGGCCGAACGGGGCGGGAAGTGGTCGCCGTTGACCACCACTCCGCCCGCGCGCAGCAGCCCGGCCAGCTGCCGGTAGGTGTGCAGCAGGGCCGGTGCGGGGAGGTAGTGCAGCGCGGTCGTGGAGACCGCCGCGTCGAGCGGCCGGGCGAGGTCCAGCGCGTCGGTCCAGCCGGGCTCGCCGATCACGGCGTCGACGTAGCGGGCGGCCCGCGCGTGGTGGGCGCGGCCGAGTTCGAGCAGCACCGGGTCCATGTCGACGCCGACGATCTCGGCGCCCGGCAGGCGCGCGGAGAGCCGGGCGGCCAGCGATCCGGGGCCGCATCCCAGGTCGAGCAGCAGGGGCGCCGCGACGTCGGCGACCACGTGCTCGACGACGTCGGCGATGACGGTGAAGCGCTCCTCGCGATCCACCGCGTAGTGCTGCTGCTGGCGCTCCCAGCGCTCCACCCAGGTCCTGGCCGCGGCCGTGCTCACACCCATGGGAGGGCTTCACCTCTTCCGTCCGTCACACCACGTGGGCCCGGGGACGAATCTACATCCGAAAACGGTTTTCATTCCAATGCGACGGGCGCGCCTCACCCGAGACCGGTGAGCACCGCGACCAGCCGGTCGATCTCCTCCTCCGTGTTGTATATGTGCAGGCTCACCCGCACCACCGCACGCTCCTCGTCCGCACCCGCCTGGCACAGGCTGTCGGCGCGCACCATGAACCCGTGGCTGAACAGCACGAACCCCAGGTCGTCGGAGGGGATGTCCCGGTGGCGCAGGGAGACGATGCCGCGGCGGCGCTGCTCGTGCGGCTGGACGGATTCCGCGGCGAGGCTCGACGCGCAGCCCAGGACCTCGTAGGCGGGAAGGTGCCGCAGCGCGTCGGTCAGCCGGGTCGCCAGCCCGGTCGTCCAGCGGTCGACGCGCTCCGGCCCGGCCGCGTCGAGCCAGTCGAGGGCGGCTTCCAGGGAGGCGATCCCCACGGTGTTGGGGGTGCCCTGCCAGCCGGTCGGGCGCAGTCGCGGCCCGCGGACACCGCGGGCCCAGAGCGCCCCCGTACCGGGCAGCGCCAGCGCCTTGTGCCCGGAGAAGGCGACGAAGTCGACGTCGAGGCCGCCCTCCCCCAGCCGGACCGGCAGGTGTCCGACGCTCTGTGCGGCGTCCAGGCAGATCGGCACGTCGGGGCCGACCGCGGCACGGATGCGCCGGACGTTCATGTCGGCGCCGTAGACGTGGTGGACGTGCGTGGCCGCGACGAACCGGGTACGCGGCCCGACCACGGCGGCCAGGGCGCGGTGGTCGTAGTCGCCGGAGCCGTCCTGCACGGGCAGCGCCCGCACCCGGGTGCGGACACCGCGCGCGGCCAGCAGCGCCTGCGCCTCCAGCCAGGGGTCGAGGTTGGCGCGGTGGTCGGAGTGCGGCACCAGGATCTCGTCGCCGTCGCGGAGTACGCCGGGGAGCCAGTCGCGGGCGACGGTCCGCAGGGCCTCCGTCGTCCCGCTGGTGAAGTGGACGGTGGAGCGGTCCGGGTCGGGGTCGCCGAGGAAGTCCTTGACCCGGCGGCGGGTGCGTTCCACCATCCGGGTGGTCTCGTTGGCCCACGGGTACGTGCCGCGTCCGGCGTTCGCGTTGGAGGTGGTCAGGTACGCGGTCACGG
This sequence comes from Streptomyces sp. NPDC004031, assembly GCF_053604375.1. NCBI lineage: Bacteria > Bacillati > Actinomycetota > Actinomycetes > Kitasatosporales > Streptomycetaceae > Streptomyces > Streptomyces sp. NPDC004031. The sequence goes on from NZ_JBSGHL010000005.1 coordinate 75,425, forward strand.
CGTCGAGGACGGCCTGCGGCTTCTGCGCGGTGGCGGCGCTGTCCAGATAGGCCAGGCCGGGATGCCCCGTGACGATGGGGAACTGCCGCCGCAGCTCCTGCTGCCAGCGCCGTAACTCCTCGTGCCGCCCGCCCGGGGCGGGCTCCGGGGCGCTCACTCGTGCACCAGCGGCGCGCCCGCGTCGCGCCAGCCGACGATGCCGCCCGCCAGACTGCGGACGTCCGGATGGCCCATCCGGGTGAGCAGGGCCGCGTACCGCACCGACTTCTCGCCGACCGGGCAGGCCAGCAGCACGGGGCGGCTCTTGCTGAAGGGCAGGCCGCCGCGCAGCAGTTCGTCGAAGAGTTCGTCCACGATGTTCACCGAGCCCTCGATGTGCAGGGCGGCGTAGGCGTGCGGGCCGCGCAGATCGACGACGAGCGGCCGGGGTCCTGGGCCGTCCAGCCACTCGACGGCTTCGGCCACCTCGACGACCTTCGCCGACTCGCGCGCCTGCGTGTCGTCGACCGAGGCGACCGGCGCGGCGGCGCGGGCCGGTGCGCCCAGCAGTTCCGGGCGCCTGGCGCGGACGTAGCTGAGGTAGCTCTCCGCCCGGTCGCAGACGACGAAGACGGCGACCTGGCGCTCGCCGCCGCCGAGTCCGGCGTCCACCTCGCGCAGCCGCCGCACCGCTCCGTGGTAGGCGGCGCCCCCGGTCGGCCCGGACAGCAGGCCGCAGCGGCGGATGAGGGTGAGCATGCCGTCGATGGCCTCCTGCGAGGTCACGGGCTCGATCACGTCGTAGGTCGCCGGGTCGAACAGGCCGACCTGGTGCACCTCCTCGATGGTGCGGATGCCGGGCACGAAGTCGGACTTGTCGGCGACCAGGCCCAGCACGCGTACCGCGGGGTCCCGTTCGCGCAGCACCTTCGCCACGCCGGTGGAGGAGCCCGCCGTGCCGACGCAGGCCACGAACCAGTCCGGTGCCCTGCCGTCCAGGTCCTCGATGATCTCCGGACCGGTGCCGGACGCGTGCGCCTCCACGTTGAGCGGGTTGTAGTACTGGTCGGTGTGCAAATAGCTGCTCCCGGGCTCGGACAGCGCCTGGTGGAAGCGGGTGAGCGGGTCCTCGGTGTCCGTCGGGTCCAGGCACTCGCTGCGGCCCGGCAGTTCCTCGATCTCCGCCCCCAGCAGCAGCAGGAGGTCCTTGATCTCGGGCACCCTCATCCGGTTGGTGATGCTCTTGAAGCCCAGTCCGTGCACACCGGCCAGCAGGGCGAGCGCCTTCGCGGTGTTGCCGCTGGAGAGTTCGACCACCGTGCGGCGCTCCCCGGGTTCCGCCGCGGCGGCCTCGGCCAGCAGCGGGCGCACCATGTGCCAGGCGGGCCGGTCCTTGACCGAGCCGAACGGGTTGAGCATCTCCAGCTTCGCGTACAGGTCGATGTGCCGCAGGCCGTGCACCGCCGGGTCGATGCGCACCAGCGGGGTGTTGCCGATGGCCTCGATGACGCTGTCGTACCTCATACCCTCTCCCCTTCCGGCCGCCGCTCCGGCGCCGCCGAGCCGTCCGCTTCCCGGCCGCCCGCCGGCCAGTGGTCCTCGTCCGGGCACCACCGCCAGCCGTCGCCATGCCGCCGGACCGCGACGGTGCGGGCCGCGGGCTGCATCTGCGCCCGGTGGGCCCGGAAGTCCATGGCGTACCCGGCCGTGTTGACGAAGGCCAGGAGGTCTCCCGGGCGGGGCAGCCTCGGCAGGAAGACCTTGCGGCGGGTCAGCAGATCGGACTCCAGGCACAGGTTGCCCGCCAGGTAGACCCCCGCGGGCTCGCCGGACGGCCCGTCGCCGGGCCCGCGCGGTACGAGCACCGGGTCGACCAGCACCCCGTGCTCCTCCAGGCTGATGTCGGCGGCGTTGGCCGCGACCCGCACGATGTGCTCCCCGGCGTCCCCCGGTGCGGCGCGTACCTCCACGACCCGGGCCAGCGACAGCCCGCACTGGTCGACCAGCGCGCGGCCCGGCTCGATGTGCAGCTCGTGCAGGTGTTCCAGCAGCACCGTGGCCGCGGGGCGCCCGTAGGGCGGGGCGGGCAGGCGCAGCAGTTCGTCGAGGTAGCCGGGGCCCGAGAGGGCACGGTGCGCCGGATAGAGCGCGGCCGACCCGCGGACGGTGCCGTTCTCGTACCGCAGCCCGTAGCCGTGGTTGCGCCAGGCCAGCGGCGGCCGGACGCCCCGGACGGCGTCGGTGAGGGCGCCGGTCCAGCGGTCCCACTCCCCCGCGTCCTCGACGTAGCCGACGCCGAAGCCGCCGCCGACGTCCACCGCGCGGGGGCTGAGGCCGTGCGCGAGACAGGAGTCCATCACCTGGACGCAGCGGGCGAGGGCGCGCGCCTTCTCGTCGAGGCCGACGGTGTCCAGGTGGTAGCCGACGCCGGTCAGTTCGACGGCGTCGCGGTGCCGCGCCGCCGCCTCCAGCAGGGCGTCGGCCTCCCGCAGCGCGGTGCCGAAGCGGCTGCGCCGGGCCAGCACCCGCACCCCGCCGCCCTCGCCGTCCTCGAAGGCGCCGAGCCGCAGCAGCACGGGGACGCGGGCGAGACGTCGCGTACGGACCACCGCGGCCAGCCGCTCCAGCTCACCGGGCGAGTCGACGTTGACGGTGGCACCGACCCGGGCCGCCAGCCACAGGAACGGCGCGTCCTTGGGACCCGTCGCCATGATCCGGTCGGCGGTGAAACCGCACCCCAGCGCGTGCGACAGCTCCGCCACGGAGGCCACGTCCACGCCGATACGGGACTCGGCGGCCGCCAGCTCGCGCAGCAGCGCGCTGGAACGGTTCGCCTTGTGGGCGAAGTACACCCGGCCGCCGAGGCGGTGGCGGCGGTGGACCGCCAGGAAGGCCCCGGCGTTCTCCACCGCGCGGTGCGGGAGCAGGACGTTGAGGGGGGACCCGAGGCCGTCCGCCAGGGAGTGCAGCAGGGTCCCGTCCGCCAGCAGCGAGGCGAGCGGCTCCTCGACGCGTGGTCTGAGGTAGAGCGGCTGGACCAATGCCGGTAGCTCCTCGGTCGCCGAAGTCAAATGGAAACGACATTCACTACAGGATGATCAGGTGGGCGACGGCCTGTCAAGAGACCCTCTGCCGACCGCAGTCGGCCCCGCGACCCGTGCGCAGGCCCATGCGGACGGACCCGGGCGCCCCGCGCGGCACCGGCGGACCCCGGCCCGGCGGCCCGGACGACCGGCCTCCCGACCCCGCCCCCGACCCGCCCGGCGGCGGCGCCGGACGATCCGCGCCGTCGCGACCGCCGACGGGCCGCAGGCTCCCCCACCGGGTCCCGCGCGCACCCAGGACCGCTGCTTCTACAGCATGTAGTAGATTGACGCGCGGCCCCCCGCCCCCGGCCCGCACGGTCCGGCCGTCGTGGGGCCGCGTGTCCGGTGTGCCCAGGGACCGGACCGCCATCGCACGTACGGCGCGTGTGCGCGCCCGCCGAGAAGGGCGACCACATGAGCGCGAACACCGAGCCGGCCGGGTCCCGGGCGGCACCCGCCGGTGCGGGACGGCGCCGGATCGTCATCATCTCCGCGGGCATGGGCGCGGGACACGACGGGGCCGCCGACGGGCTGCAACGCCGCCTGGAGGAGCGGGGGTTCGGGGTCGACCGGTACGACTTCCTGGACATGCTCCCGGCAGGACTCGGCCGACTGCTGCGCGGCACCTACCACCAGCTTCTGACCTGGGCGCCCGCCGGCTACCGCCGGATCTACGCCGCGACGGAGCAGGCGCCCCGGCCCGGTGCCGCGGTGCGCGCGCTGCTGCGTGCCGCGGGCCGCCGCGCGGTGCGGACGGTCGGCGCGGACACGGCCGCGGTGGTGTCCACCTACCCGGGGGCGAGCCAGGTGCTCGGGGCGCTGCGCCGCAGCGGCGCGCTCCGGGTGCCCGCGGTCACGTACCTGACCGACTTCTCCGTCCACGCGCTGTGGGTGGCGCCCGGGGTGGACCTGCATCTGGCGGTGCACGCGATACCGGGAGCGGAGGCGAGGGCGCGCGGCGCCACGGCGGTCACGGTGGCGGGACCGGTCGTACGCCCCGGCTTCCGGCCCGCCGCGCCCGGTGAACGGCGCGCGGCCCGGCGGCACTTCGGCCTTCCCGAACAGGCGCCGCTCGCGCTGCTGGTGTCCGGCTCCTGGGGTGTCGGCGCGGTGGAGCGGGCGGCGGCCGAGATACGCGGCAGCGGCGCGGCCGTCCCCGTGGTGGTCTGCGGACACAACCGGGCGCTCGCCGCACGGCTGACCGCGGCGGGCGTCGGTCATGTCCACGGCTGGGTGCGGGAGATGCCCGAGCTGATGCGGGCGTGCGACGTCCTGGTGCAGAACGCGGGCGGCCTGACCTCGCTGGAAGCCTTCGCCTCCGGACTGCCGGTGGCCAGCTACCGCTGCATACCCGGGCACGGACGGGCCAACGCCGCCGCGCTCCAGGAAGCGGGCCTCGCGCTGTGGATCCGCCGGGCGCCGGAACTCGCCGCCGGGCTGCGGGACGTGCTGTACGGCCCGCTCGGGGCGCGGCAGCGCGCCCTCGGCCTGGAGCTGTTCGCTCCCGGCCGTGACCCGGTGGCTGCGGTAGCTGCGGTGGCCGCCGTAGCCGCCGCCGGGGAGCGCGCACCGGCCCCCGCCGTACCGGCCGGGGCGCGGGTGCGCCGCCGTCCGCGGCTCGCCCTCGCGATGGCCGCCACCGCGGTGGTCGCGGGGCTCGGCATCGGCGCACCGGTCGTCGAGGCGTACGCCGACTCGCCGCAGAGCTTCGGCGCGATCACCCACCTCCTCGAAGGGGACAGCAAGTGACCACCCGCACCTCCGTGACCCGTACCGCCCTGCGCACCGGGGCGGTGGCCGCCTCCGCGCTCCTGGCCGTGCACGCGGGACCGGCCCTGTCGACGTTCGGGCCGCTGCGCAACCGGCTCATGCCGCGGCTGTCCGGGCGGGGCCGGCCCGACGACGTGGCGCTCACCTTCGACGACGGGCCCGACCACCTGTCGACACCGCACTTCCTGCGGCTGCTCGACGCCCGCGGGGTCCGGGCCACCTTCTTCCTGCTCGGCTCGATGGCCGTCCGCTCCCCCGGCCTGGTGACGGAGATGGCCGGGGCGGGGCACGAGATCGCCGTGCACGGCTGGTCCCACCGGCCCGCGCTGCTGCACCGCCCGCGGGCGGCCTACGACGAACTGGCCCGCGCGCGGGATCTGCTCGGCCGCCTCACCGGCCGCCCGCCCCGGCTCTACCGGCCGCCGTACGGGATCATGACCGCCGGTACGTACGCGGCCTGCCGCCGCCTGGAGCTGACCCCGGTGCTCTGGACCGCGTGGGGCGAGGACTGGCGCCGCCGGGCCACCCCGCAGAGCGTGCTGGACACGGTGCTGGCCGATCTGCGCGGCGGCGGCACCGTGCTGCTGCACGACTCCGACTGCACCTCCGCCACCGGCTCGTGGCGCACCACCCTGGCGGCGCTTCCCGGGCTGCTGGACCACTGCCGGGAGCGCGGCCTCAGCGTCGGTCCGCTGCGCGGCCACGGCGCGCTGCCGGTGGCGGGCTGGGCGGGCGGCCGCAGCCGCGGCGGCTGCCCCGCCCGGTAGTAGTCTGGTCCCTCTACGAGGGGCGGCGATGTGAGCAGGCAGCAGGGCGCGGCGGCCGGGCGGCGCGCACCGGGCGAGCTGGAGAGCGAGGTGCTCGCGGCGCTGTGGGCGGCCGGCGAGCCGGTCGGCGCGGGCGCCGTGCGCGAGCAGGTCGCGGGCGACCCCGCCTACACCACCGTGCTCACGATCCTGACCCGGCTGTACGACAAGGGGCTGGTCACCAGGAAGCGCGCGGGGCGCAGCTACCTCTACTCGCCCGTGCGCGACGAGGCCGGGCACGCGGCCGCCGGGATGCGGAATCTGCTGGAGCACGGCGGGGACCGCGCCGCGGTGCTGGCCCGCTTCGTCTCCGAACTGCCGGCCGAGGACGAGAAGCTGCTGGAGCAGTTGCTGCGCGACCACATGACCGGCCCCGACGACGGCGCCACCCGCTCCCCCGGCGCACGGGACTGACCGTGCGGCACACGGGCGGGCCCGCGCGATTCCCGCGCGATCCGGGACGGCGCCGCGGCCGCCCCCCGGGCGCGGCCGGCACGCGGAGGAGCACGGTACGGGCGCGGGCGGTGCGGGGGTGAGCGGCATCGGGGTCGGCCTGTGCGCGCCCTTGCTGGTCGGCACGCTCCTGGCGCTGGCGGCGCCGCGTTTCCGCGATCTGCTGCCGCCCAGGACCGCGGCGTGGCTGCTGCTGTCGGCCGCGGTCGTCTCGACCGGGGTGTGGGTCGCGGGCCTGGCCATGATCGGCTCCACGATCGTCGGGCAGATCCCCGAAGTGGCCGAGGCCGGGCGCTGGTCACCGCATCTGCTGGCCGCACGCTCGCCCTTCGACCGGCCGGTGGGCGCCGCGTGCGCGCTGGCGCTGATCGGCTGCGGCGCCGCGCTGGTCGTGGCCTCGTGGCGCCGGGTCACCGTGCTCGTCGGGATGTGGCGCGAGTGCCGTGACCTGCCCGCCACCGGGGATCTGACGGTGGTGGACGACCCGGCGCCGGCCGCCTTCGCCCTGCCCGGGGCGCCCGGCAGGGTCGTGGTCTCCTCCGGGATGCTCCGCGCGCTGTCCCGGGACGAGCGGCAGGCGCTGCTGGCGCACGAGCGCGCCCATCTGCGGCACCGCCACCATGTCTTCCTGCTCGTCCTCCAGGTCTGCGCGGCGGTGAACCCGCTGCTGCGCCCGCTGGCGAAGGCGGGCGCCTTCACGCTGGAGCGGTGGGCCGACGAGGAGGCGGCCGATGTCGTGGGGGGCCGCCCGCTCGTCGCGCGGGCCATCGCGCGGGCGGCCCTCGCCGCCGGACGCCCGCCGGAGCGGGCGCTCGCGGCCACCTCGGGGCCGGTGCCGCAGCGCGTCACGGCCCTGCTGGCGCCGCGCCGCCCGGCCCGCCGTCCGCTGGCCGTGGGCCTCGCCGCCCTCATGACGGTCTGCTGCGCCAGCACCGCCCTCGCCGCCCAGGACGTCGACGCCCTGTTCGACGGGGCCGGCTCGCCGTCCCGCCCGGCCGCCGCCCGGCACCTGCCCGCTTCGGCGGACGTGCCGGGCGGCCCGGGGCGGGCCCGCCCCGGGAGCGGGCCGCGTCAGCTGCGTACCGTCTCCAGCTGCTCGGCGGGCTCGGGCTGCACGTCGGAGCGGCTGACCGCGAGGTAGGCGACCAGGGCGGCGATGAGCAGCGCGAGCACCAGCGCCACCGGGCCGTCACCCAGGCCGAGCCCGCTGCTGCCGCGGGGCTTGGCGAGCCCGTCGGCGACCGAGGCGCCGAGCGGCCGGGTGATGACGTAGGCGGTCCAGAACGTCAGGACCGCGTCCCAGCGCAGCCAGTACCGCCCGGCCGCCGGGATCGCGATGAGGACGGCGAACAGGAGGGCCGAGGAGCCGTAGCCGAGGTGCGCGGTGACGGCGGTGAGGTCGCCGAGCGCCGTGCCCATGGCGAAGGTGGCCATGACGGCCGCCCAGTAGAACGCCTCGCGGCGCGGTGTGTCGATGCTGTGCACGGACAGGGTCTTCTCGGTCGCCCGCCACGACACGAAGACGGCGGCCAGCACGATCGCGTAGAACAGGCTGGAGACGGCGTACGGGACGCCGATCGCGACATGGACGACGTCGGCGGCCATCGTGCCGAACACACCGACACCGGCCACCGCCGACCAGTACGTCCACGCCCGGTAGCGCGCGGTCCGGAACTGGGCCGCCAGGGCGGCGAGGAATCCGGCGAACCCCAGCAGGACGGCGAGCGGCGGGGCCATCGCGCCCACCAGGTAGTCCGAGACGGACTCGCCCATCGCCGTCGAAAGTCCCTTGACCAGCCAGAACACGGCGGTGATCTGCGGGACGCGCAGGGCGCCGGCGGTGGTGAGGCCGGGGCGGGAGTGGCGTGCGGAGGACGTCACGGGGATTCCTTGCGGGGCGCGGCGACGGAGGGGGCCGCCGACGATCACGCGGTCCGCCGTGATACTACAACTCGTAGGAGATGGCCGCGAACGGGCCGCGCGCCGTGTAGTACCGCGGTACCACGGGCGCCGCACGGTTCAGCCTCCGGTACCACCGAATCGCCGCGGCCGGGACCTAGCGTTGCAGGTGAGGCGCCGGATCCGCGGACGCCGAACCCCCGACAGGAAGAGCGCGCCCATGATCGACGCACGGCAGCTGACCAAGCGCTACGGCGAGAAGACCGCCGTGGACGGCCTGGACTTCACCGTCAGGCCCGGCACGGTGACCGGCTTCCTCGGGCCCAACGGCGCGGGCAAGTCCACCACGATGCGCATGATCGTCGGCCTCGACGCCCCTAGCGGCGGCTCCGTCACGGTGAACGGCCGGCCCTACGCGCAGCACCGCGCGCCGCTCCAGGAGGTCGGCGCCCTGCTGGAGGCGAAGTCGGTCCACCCGGGCCGCTCGGCGTACCGCCACCTCAAGGCGCTGGCGCTGACCCATGGCATCCCGCTGCGCCGGGTCGACGAGGTCATCGAGATCGCCGGGCTCGGCAGCGTGGCCAAAAAGCGGGCCGGGGCCTTCTCGCTCGGCATGGGCCAGCGGCTCGGCATCGCCGCGGCCCTGCTGGGCGACCCGCAGACGGTGATGCTGGACGAGCCCGTCAACGGACTCGACCCCGAGGGCGTCCTGTGGATCCGCAACCTGCTGACCTCGCTCGCCGCCGAGGGCCGCACCGTCTTCGTCTCCTCGCACCTGATGAGCGAGGTCGCGCTGGTGGCCGACCACCTCATCGTCGTGGGCCGCGGGCGGCTGCTGGCCGACACGACCGTGCGCGACCTCGTCCGCGCCGGGGGCGGCGACACCGTGACGGTGGCCACGCAGGACCCGGCCCGGCTGCGGGACGTGCTGGCCGGGCCGGGCGTGGACGTCACCGGGCTGATCGGCTCCGAGGAGCTGCAGGTGACGGGGCTGACCGCGCGCGAGATCGGCCTGAAGGCCGCCGAGCACGGGATCGCGCTGTTCGAGCTGAGCACCCGCCAGGTGTCGCTGGAGCAGGCCTTCATGGATCTGACCAGGGACGCCGTCGAGTACCACGGCTCCACCGCCGGCAGCGGCACGACCACCGAACCCCTCGGGAGGACGGCATGAGCACCCTCACCGCCACGGAGCAGACGCCGCCGCCCGCGGCCCCCGCCCGTCCCGTCTACCGGGTGACCGGGCGGCGGGTGCTGGCCTCGGAGTGGGAGAAGCTCTGGTCCCTGCGCTCGACCTGGATCACCCTCGGCCTCGGCCTGCTCTTCCTGGTCGCGTTCGGGCTGATCGCGTCCGGGCGGTACGAGTCGACGTACGGCTCCCCGCACATGGACCACGACTTCGCCACCTCGACGGCCGTGAGCCTGTCGCTCTTCGGCACCAACTTCGCCCAGCTGGCCCTCGGCGTCCTCGGCGTGCTGGTCACCGCGGGCGAGTACTCGACCGGGATGATCCGCTCCTCGCTCGCGGCGGTGCCGCGCCGGCTGCCGGTGCTGTGGTCCAAGGCCGCGGTGTTCGGCCTCGTCGCGCTGGCCGTCGCCCTGGTGGGCGTGTTCGTCGCCTTCTTCTTCGGCAGCCGGATCGTCTCGGGCACGCCGGCGGCCATGGGCTTCTCGCACCCCGGTGTCGTCCGCAGTCTGCTGGGCGCCGCGCTCTACCTGGGCCTGGTCGGAGTGATCGGCACGGCGCTGGGCTCGCTGCTGCGGTCGGTGGCCGGGGGCATCTCCGTGCTCGTCGCCGCGCTCATGCTCGTGCCCGGCCTGGCCTCGCTGCTGCCGTCCTCGTGGCGGGACGACGTCACCCGCTACCTGCCGAGCAACGCGGGCGAGTCGATGTTCGCCCTGACCCACGACAGCACCAGCCTGTCGCCCGGCGCCGGACTGCTCGTCCTCCTCGGCTGGACGGCCCTCGCCCTGGCCGGCGCCGCCTACCGGCTGCTGCGCAGCGACGTGTGACGGCCCGCACGATGAGGAGGTGCCCCCCATGACCTCCCCCGGTGCGCCCGCGGCAGCGGCCTCCCCGGCCGCTGCCGCCCCGGCCCCCGTCCCTTCCGTGAGCTCCGCGGCGGACACCGGCGCGGACACGGGCCTGGCGGGGCCGCTGGCCGCCCGGCTCTCCCGGGCCGCGCAGCGGCTGCGGCAGGCCGACCGGGCGCACCCGCGGGTGCTGGACACCGCGCTCCTGGCGCTGGTCTTCCTGGCGTTCTGCCTCCCCGACCTGCTGCACGGCGAGGACGGCGACGGGCCGCGCCGCTTCCGGCTGGCGTTCGCCCGGCTGCCCGTCGCCGGGATGCTCGCCCTCCAGGCCGGGCTCGTCGTCCCGCTGCTGTGGCGGCGGCGCCGTCCCGCGGTGGCCTTCGGCGCCGTGACCGGCGCCTTCGTCCTCCAGTTCTGGCTGGGCGCGGCGCTGCGCGCGGACATCGCGCTGTTCATCGCCCTGTACAGCCTCGCCCTGCACGGGCGGCTGCGGCAGCTGCCGTGGGCCTGCGGGGCCACGGCCGCCGCCATGGTGCTGGTCGCGGTGCGGGCGTCGGCCGCGGTATCGGTCGGGGACGCGCTGTTCTTCCTGTTCAGCACGGCGACCGCGGCCCTCGCGCTCGGCCTCATGGTGCGGGTGCGGCGGGCCCAGCTCGCCGGGCTGCGCGAGCGCGCGGCCCGGCTGGAGGTCGAGCGGGACCAGCGCGGCCGGCTCGCCGCCGCGGCCGAACGCGCCCGGGTGGCCCGCGACATGCACGACATCGTCGGCCACAACCTGGCCGTCATCATCACCCTCGCCGACGCCGGGGGCTACGCGGGCGCCGCCGCTCCCGAACGCGGCAGAGAAGCCCTGCATCTCATCGGCGAGACCGGCCGCCAGGCGCTCGGCGAGCTGCGCCGCGTCCTCGGTGTCCTGCGGGAGGCCGCGAGCAGCCCGCAGGACGGCCCGGAACTGCGCCCGCAGCCCGGTCTCGGCGACATCGGCGCGCTGTGCGAGGGCGTACGCGCCGCGGGCCCCGAGGTCGTCTACCGCACCTGCGGCCCCGTCGAAGCCCTCGACAGCGGGGTGCAGCTGACGGTCTACCGCATCGTCCAGGAGGCCCTGACGAACTCCCTCAGGCACGCCGGTACCGGCACCCGGGTGAACCTGGAGATCGTCGCCGGACCCACCCGGCTGGTCGTCAGGGTCCAGGACACCGGCCCGACCGGCGACTCCCGTACGCGCGGCCCGGTGAACGAGGACGGCCACGGCCTGGTGGGCATGCGCGAGCGCGCCGCCCTCTACCGGGGAAGTCTCAGGGCGGGCCCGGACGGGCCGGGCTGGAGCGTCGAGGCCGTGCTCGACCTCACCCCGCCGGGCGGTGCCGGATGACGACCGTGCTCGTCGTGGACGACCAGCCCCTCCAGCGCTACGGCTTCCGCCTCCTGCTCGGCTCCGTTCCCGGCACGGAGGTCGTGGGCGAGGCCGCGCACGGCGCCGAGGCCGTCCGCCTGGCGGCGGAACTGCGCCCCGACGTCGTCCTGATGGACGTCCGCATGCCCGGTATGGACGGCATCGAGGCCACCCGCCGGATCACCGCCACCGGCGACCGCTCCCGCGTCCTGGTGCTGACCACCTTCGACCTCGACGAGTACGTCCACGCGGCCCTGCGCGCCGGGGCGAGCGGCTTCCTCCTCAAGGACGCCCGCCCCGAGGAACTGCTCTCCGGGATCCGCGCCGTCGCCGCCGGGGACGCCGTGATCGCCCCCGCCCTCACCCGCCGCCTGCTGCGCGAGTTCGCCCACCTGGCACCGCCCCGCACCGCGGGCCCGGCCGCCGGGCGGGGGCTGGAGGCGCTCACCGACCGCGAGCGGGAGATCCTCGTCGCGGTCGGCCAGGGCTGGAACAACGCCGAGATCGCGTCGCGTTTCGTGCTGTCCGAGTCCACGGTGAAGACGCACGTCGGCAGGGTCCTCGCCAAGATCGGCGCGCGCGACCGCGTCCAGGCCGTGATCTTCGCCTACGACCACGGCCTGGCCCGCCCGCACACCGGCTGAGCCCGCGGCCCGTGCCGGGGTCCGTACGCGGGTCAGGCGCCGGGGAGGGTGACGACGAAGTGCGCGCCTCCCAGCGGGCCGGGAGAGGCGGCCAGGGTGATGTCGCCGCCCGCGTTCCTGGCCAGGCGGCGGGCCAGGGCCAGGCCGAGACCCGCACCGTCGTGACCGTCGCCGGGATCGGCCCGGCGTCCGGCCTCGAAGGCCGCGGGGCCCAGGGCGGCGGACACCCCGGGGCCGTCGTCGCTCACGTGGACCCGCGCCCCGCCCTGCGCCGGCACGCACTCCACGAGGATCTCCCGCGAGCTGTAGCGGGCGGCGTTGTCGAGCAGCGGGGTGAGGATGCGTTCCACCAGGGCCGCCGGGACGTCCGCGGTGACCGGCCCGCCGGTGACGGTGACCGGGACCGCGCCCGGCGCGGCCTCGGCGCGCCGCCGGGCCAGGGACGCGGCGACCTCGGCCGGGGCGCAGCGGCCCGGGTCGGCCGTGCCCGCACGGGCGTCGGCGAGCAGTGCCTGGCAGATCTGCGCCATCGCCGCGGCGCTCGCCGCGATGGCCTCGTGGGAGGCCGCCTGTTCGGCCCGGCTGCGCGGCCGCGCGGTCAGCCATTCGGCCTCGGCGGTGATCCGGGCCAGGGGCGTGCGCAGCTCGTGGGACAGCTCGGCGGTGAGCTGCTGCTCGTGGCGGACCAGAGCGGCCAGCCGGTCCAGCAGACCGTCGAGGTTGCCGGCGAGGTGGGCGAGTTCCCGCGGGCGGCGGTGGGTGCCGAAGCGCCGGGAGACGCCGTGCTCGCTCCACTCCGCCGCCTGGGCGCTCATCGCCCCCACGGGCTGGAGCGCGCGTCCGGCGACCGACCGCGCCACCGGGTAGACGCAGGCCAGCAGTGCGAGTGCGAGCCCCGTCGAGCTGAGGAGGACGTACCTGGCGGTGGACCGGTAGGGGTCGAGCGCGACCGTCGCCACCACCGTGCCCACCTGCCGGCCGCCCGCCGGGGCCATGACGGGCAGGGCGTACAGCCGGTTGGCGACCGGTTCGGCGGTGTCGGCGAACACCGCGGACCGGCCGGCCAGCCGGTCCGCCGCACGCTGCAGCGCCTCGGGGGCGGCGGGGCGTTCCACGGCGGTGCCGCCCTGGTAGACCCACACGCCGATGTCCAGGGCCCGGTCGTCGCCGGGCTCGTGGACGACGATCCGGCCGTCGGCGCGCGCCTCGATCGTGGCCGCCACCGCGGCGGACCGGGTACGCAGCAGGTCGTCGGCCTGACCGCGCAGTTGGGCGCCCAGCACCAAGTTGGCGGCGACCGTGAGGACCGTCACCCACACCGCCGTGACGGCCAGCGCCAGCAGGGCCAGCCGCCCGCGCAGGGTACGCGGCCGCAGCGCGGACAGGGACGGCCGCCGCCGCGGGGTGCGCGCGTCCGCCGGCCGGAGGAGGTGCCTCATGAGAACCGGTACCCGACACCCCGTACGGTGCTGATCGTCTGACCGCCGCCGGCCTCGCGCAGCTTGCGCCGCAGTCGGGCCATGTACTGGTCGAGGGTGTTGTCGCTGACCCGGGCGCCCTCGGGCCACGCCGCCCGGACCAGCACCCGGCGGCGCACCACGGTGTCCGGCGCGGCGGCCATCACGCAGGCCATCAGCCGGAATTCGGTGGGCGTCAGCGGTACCTCCCGCCCCTGCACCCGCAGGACGTGCCCCAGCGGGTCGAGCCGGACGCCGGAGGACTCCACCACCGCCGCCCGGCCCGTCCTGCGCAGCACCGCCCGGACCCTGGCGGCCAGTTCCACCAGGTGGAACGGCTTGGCGAGGAAGTCGTCGCCCCCGGCGGTGAATCCGGACAGCCGATCCGGCAGCGTGTTGTGCGCGGTCAGGAACACCACGGGCACGTCGAGACCGGCCGCCCGCATCGCCTGGCACACGTCCCGTCCGTCGGAGTCGGGCAGCCCGATGTCGAGCACGACGGCGTCCACCCGCGCCTGCGACCGGACCGCCCGCAGCGCGCCCGCGCCGTCGCCGGCGGTGAGGACGTCGAAGTCCTCCTCCCGCAGGCCGCGGGCGAGTACCGCGCGAAGGCCCGGGTCGTCCTCCACGACCAGGACACGGTGAGAGGTCACCCGACGATTGTCACCGATCCCGGCGCCTTGCCGGGGCCACCTCGTGGGGGTGCTCCTCGCCGGGGGCGGGGACGCGGTCGCCGTCATGAGCCGAGCGTGGCACGCGCCGCCTGAAAAGAACCTGACTGCGCAGCCCCGCGCCGTACACCTCCGCCGCCCGGCGCGGCCGGTCACCCGTGCAGGGCTGCGACCTGCACGGACGCCCCGCCGCCGGTGGGATCCGGCAGGAGGAGCGGGGCCCGCTGCCCCACCGCGCGCCGGGGACGCGCGCACGGGCCGCGCCACGGCTTTGACGACTACACGCCTGTAGTCGTTAACGTCGCGGCATGACGACACCCACGACTCCCACGGCCACCGCGACGTCCCCGCCCCGGCGCGGTGCGACGGGACGCGGCGCGCTGAACAAGGTGCCCGAGGTCACGGTCTGGTTCTGGATCATCAAGATCCTCTGCACGACGGTCGGCGAGAGCTTCGCCGACTACGTCAACACCACGCTGGGCTTCGGCCTGACCGGCACCACGCTGCTGTTCACCGCGGTCTTCGCCGTCGTGCTGACCGTCCAGTTCCGCACCGATCGCTACCGCCCCTTCCCCTACTGGCTCACCGTGGTCGTGGTCAGTGTCACCGGCACCCTCTGCACCGACATGCTGACCGATCAGCGCAACGTGCCGCTGTGGATCAGCTCCACGGTGTTCTCGGTGCTGCTGGCCCTCGTCTTCGGGATCTGGTGGCTGCGCGAGCGGACCCTGTCGATCCACGGCATCACGACCTTCCCGCGCGAGGCCTTCTACTGGCTGACCGTGCTGGTGACCTTCGCGCTGGGCACGGCCACCGGCGACTGGACGCTCGAACTGACCGGCTGGACACCCGCCACGTCGGTGCTGCTGCCGCTCGGCCTCATCGCGGCGATCACCGGACTGTGGCGGTTCGGCGCCGACCCGGTGCTCTCCTTCTGGCTGGCCTACATCCTCACCCGCCCGCTCGGCGCCAACATCGGCGACTGGCTCGCCTCCCCGAAGACCGCCGCCGGTCCCGGCGAGCCCGTCGGACTCGGCCTGGGCACCTTCGCCACGAGCCTGATCTTCCTCGGCGCCATCCTGGCCACGGTGGTCTACCTGGCGATCAGCCGCCGCGACGTCACCGGGACCCGCGAGACGCCCCGCGAGGCACCGGGCGGCGCAGCTACGCGCAGGGAGCGGATCGCGCTGGGCGGCTTCGGCGCGCTCGCCGTGGCGACCGTCGCCCTGCTGCTGTGGGCCCACGGCCGGCCGCACACCACGTGCGACCCGACCGGCCGCAGCGAGACCCTGCCGGCCTGCCCGCGGGCCCCCATGACCGCGCACCAGAAGGCCGCGGCGGTGGCGGGGTACGAGCAGCTCGCGCGGACGGCCGCCGCCCAGGACCGGGCGGGAGCCACCACGGCCTCCCGTACCACCGTGCAGACGCTGCGCGACACCTGGGACGCGGACGCCACCTCGCTCCAGGCGGTGGACAGCGCGACCTGGACCCTGCTCGACGACCAGATGGACGAGGTCCTCAAGACCTTCGCGATCGACCACGGCAGCATCGCCCCGGCCCCGGCCGCCGAGCAGGAGAAGCAGCTCGACGTCCTGCTGCGCGACCTCGCCGGGCATCCCTTCCGATGACGCCCGGGTGCTCCCGTGACCGCCGCGGTCCCGGCGGTCAGCGGTCGGGGGTCAGGATCTCCACGCCGCGCGCCGCGAGCTGTCCGAGGACCTCGTGCCGGGCGTCGGCGTCGGTGACCAGTCCGCTGATCTCCTCCCAGGGCAGGACCCGGAACCGCGAGGCCGCGCCGATCTTCTCGGACGAGGCGAGGACGTAGGTCTCCGCGGATCTCGCGGCCAGGGCGCGTTTCATCGCGGCCTCCTCGGCGTCGCCGGTGGTCAGTCCCGCCTCCGGGTGGACACCGGTGACGCCGAGCAGGAACAGATCGGCGGAGACGTTCCGGGCCGCCTCGACCGCGGCCGCGCCGCAGGCCACCGCGGAGTGCTTGAAGACGCGGCCGCCGAGCAGGAAGACCTCCACCCGCGGACGGTCCAGCAGCGCGACCGTGACCGTCGGACTGTGGGTGATCACGGTGCAGGCCAGGTCCGCGGGGAGCGCCCGCGCGACGGCGAGGGCGCTGGTGCCGCCGTCCAGGATCAGGGCGCTGCCGGGCCGCACCAGGGCGGCGGCCACCGCGGCGACCTTCTTCTTGCCGTCGGGGGCGACCGCCTGCCGGGCGGTGAGGTCCGCGACCGCCGGCGACACCGGCAGCGCGCCTCCGTAGACCCGCTGACACAGCCCCTCGGCGGCGAGATCGCGCAGGTCGCGGCGCACGCTGTCCTCGGAGATGCCCAGTTCGGCCGCGACGTCCTTGGCGACGACCTTGCCCGTCCGGGCGAGCAGGCCCAGCAGGTGATCGCGCCGCTCGGCAGCCAGCATCCTTGTTCCCTCCCGTTCTTGCACGTTTCTGCGTGTATCGTAGCGCGTCATGACCGACAAGCCGATGCTCATCCTCATCGCCGGGCCCTACCGCTCCGGCACCCATGGCGACCCGCGGGCCATGGCGGCCAACCTCGCCCGTCTCGAATCGGCGGCGTGGCCGGTCTTCGCCGCCGGTCACCTCCCCGTGATCGGGGAATGGGTCGCGCTGCCGGTGCTGCGCGCGGCCGGCGCGGGCCCCACCGATCCGCTCGCCGACCAGGTGCTCTACCCGACCGCCGAGCGCCTGCTCGCCCACTGCGACGCGGTGCTGCGGCTCCCCGGCGAGTCCACCGGAGCCGATCAGGACGTCGCCGTCGCCCGCGGCCGCGGCCTGCCCGTCTACCACTCGGTGGACGAGATCCCGCGGCGGCTCCAGGCGGCCGGGGAGACCGTGTGAACGCCCGCCCCGGCGTCGACGTCCCGGACCACCGCGGCCGTACCGGGCTGGACCGGGCCGGGCGCGGTCTGGACCGCAACCCCGGCGTCGTCGTCCGCGACGTGGAGCTGACGTCCCAGGGGTGGCACGTCCTGCGCCGGACCACCTTCGACTACCGCCGCCGCGACGGACGCTGGGTCACCCAGCAGCGGGAGACCTACGACCGCGGCAACGGCGCGGTCGTCCTGCCCTTCGACGCCGGGCGGGGCTGCGTGCTGCTCACCCGTCAGTTCCGCTACCCGGCCTACGTCAACGGCCATCCCGACGGCATGCTCGTCGAGGCCGCGGCCGGGCTGCTCGACGGCGACGACCCGCTCGTGGCCGTCCGGCGCGAGAGCGCGGAGGAACTCGGCGTCGTTCTCGGCCCGCTCACCCATGTCCTCGACGCGTACATGAGCCCCGGCTCGGTCACCGAGCGCCTGCACTTCTACGCCGCCCCCTACACGGCGGCCGACCGCACCGGGGGCGGTGGCGGGCTGGAGGAGGAGGGCGAGGACATCGACGTGCTGGAACTGCCGTTCGCCGAAGCCCTCGCCATGGTCCGCGACGGACGGATCGCGGACGGCAAGACCGTCCTGCTCCTGCAGTGGGCCGCCCTCGACGGCCCGTTCTCCCCCGCGGCGGGCACCGGCAGCACGCACCGGCCGCTCAGCGGCCGGTGACGGCCCCCGAGCGGATCGCCGCCCGGGGGCGGGGGTTTCAGGCGGCCGGGCGGTGCAGGTCGAAGCGGTCGAGTTCCATCACCTTCGTCCAGGCGGCGACGAAGTCCTCGACGAAGGTCTCCCGGCCGTCCGCGCTGGCGTAGATCTCGGCGAGGGCGCGCAGTTCGGCGTTGGAGCCGAAGACCAGATCGGTGCGGCTGCCGGTGAAGCGGTGCTCGCCGGTCGTGGCGTCACGGCCCTCGAAGACGTCCGTGTCGTGCGCGGCCGGGCTCCAGGCGAGGTTCTGGTCGAGCAGGTGGACGAAGAAATCGTTGGTCAGGGTGCCGGGGGCGGCGGTGAGAACGCCCATGGAGGTGCCCTGGTAGGTCGCCCCGAGGACGCGCAGCCCGCCGAGCAGCACGGTCATCTCGCGCGGGCCGAGCATGAGCAGATCGGCCTGGTCGACGAGGCGGTACTCGGCGGGCAGGCTGTCGTCCTTGCTGAGGTGGTTGCGGAAGCCGTCGGCGACCGGTTCCAGGGGGGCGAACCCTTCGACGTCGGTCTGGTCCTGGGCGGCGTCGACCCGGCCGGGGGTGAAGGGCACCCGGACGGGGTGGCCGGCGTCGCGTGCCGCCTTCTCCACCCCGGCGCACCCGGCCAGGACGACGAGGTCGGCGACGGAGACGCCGCCGCCCGCGGGCCGGGAGGAGTTGAACGCCTCGCGTACCCCGTCGAGCCGGTCAAGGACGCCGGCGAGCCGCGAGGGCTCGTTGGCCTCCCAGTCCTTCTGCGGCGCCAGCCGGATACGGGCGCCGTTGGCGCCGCCGCGCTTGTCGCTGCGCCGGAAGGTGGCGGCCGACGCCCACGCGACCCACACCAGGTCGGCGACACCGAGGCCGCAGCCGAGGATCTTCTCCTTCAGCTCGGCGACGGCGGCCTCGTCGAGCGGGGCGTGCTCGGGCTCGGGCAGCGGGTCCTGCCACAGCAGGTACTCGGCCGGCACCTCGGGCCCCAGGTAGCGGCTGACCGGACCCATGTCGCGGTGGGTCAGCTTGAACCAGGCACGCGCGAAGGAATCGGCGAAATCGTCCGGATGCTCCAGGAAATGGCGGCAGATCCGGGCGTAGTCGGGATCGACGCGCATGGCCACATCGGTGGTGAGCATGTTGGGGGTGCGCCGCTTCGACGGGTCGTGCGGGTCGGGAGCGGTGCCCTCGCCCGCGCCGCCCTTGGGCTTCCACTGGTGCGCGCCACCCGGGCTCTGCGTGAGCTCCCACTCGTAGCCGAGCAGGATCTCGAAGTAGCGGTTGTCCCATACCGTCGGCGTGTCGGTCCAGATCACCTCGATACCACTGGTGACCGTGTCGTTGCCCTTGCCGCTGCCGAAACTGCTCTTCCACCCCAGGCCCTGCTCCTCCAGCGCGGCGGCCTCCGGCTCAGGGCCGAGCCGGTCCGACGCCGCGGCCCCGTGCGTCTTGCCGAACGTGTGGCCGCCCGCGCACAGCGCCACCGTCTCCTTGTCGTCCATCGCCATCCGCGCGAAGGTCTGCCGGATGTCGATCGCCGACGCCATCGGGTCGGGGTTGCCCTTGGGGCCCTCGGGATTGACGTAGATCAGGCCCATGGTGCTGTTGGCCAGCGGCGTCTCCAGTTCGCCGTCGTCCTCGTGCCGCTCGTCGGTCAGCCAGACGGTCTCTGGTCCCCAGTACACCGACTCGTCCGGACCCCAGGCCTCCTCGCGGCCGCCGCCGAACCCGAAGGTCCGCACGCCCATCGACTCCAGCGCCACATTGCCGGACAGCACCATCAGGTCGGCCCACGACAGCGCGCGCCCGTACTTCTGCTTCACCGGCCACAGCAGCCGCCGGGCCTTGTCGAGGTTGACGTTGTCGGGCCAGCTGTTGACCGGGGCGAAGCGCTGGAGTCCCGCGCCCGCGCCGCCCCGCCCGTCGCTGACGCGGTAGGTGCCGGACAGGTGCCAGGACATCCGGATGAGGAACGGGCCGTAGTGTCCGAAGTCCGCGGGCCACCAGTCCTGCGAGGTGGTCAGCACCTGCTCGATGTCCCGTTTGACGGCGCCGAGGTCCAGCGAGCCGAACGCCCCAGCGTAGTCGAAGCCGTCACCGTACTGCCCGCGGGAGCGCTCGTGCTTGCGCAGCACGTCGAGGTTGAGGCGGTTGGGCCACCACTGGCGGATGCCGTCCCCCTTCATGGGGTCCGCGGCGGCCACCTGTACCGGGCAGCCCTCCGCGGCCGGGTCCGTGTTCGTGGGCAGCGCGTTCGTCTCGGGCTCGTGATCGAAGTGCACCATGGACCTCTCGGTTCGGGATCGGACGGGCCTGCGGCCGGCCGGCACCACGGCAGCCCCCGGATCCCGGCCGCGGCGGCCCGCGCCGGACAGGACCCGAACGAACCCCGCGCACACCGCCCCGGTCCCGCTGCCCGACCCCACTCAAACGCACCGGTCCGGCCACCGGGAACGACACGCCCACCCGCCTCCCCCGACCGGCCGCACCCCGGACGGCCGCGCGCGGTACCGGCCGCAGGCCGTCCGTATCGTGCCGGGGCACGCGCCCGCGTCCCCCGGCGCGGTGCGGCTCAGCCGCCGAGGAGCCCCGCGAGATCGCCCGTGGTCAGCGCGCGCATCAGCACGTCACCGCGGCCGTCGGCAGGACGGCCCGTGAGCCGGACGACGTGCTGCGGGCCGCCGTCGACCGTGACCTTCGCACCCGTCAGCAGTTGCGACCACGGCTGGTCGGCGGAGCGCGAGGTGCCCGAGGCGAGCTGGGTGCGCAGCCGCGCCGCGAGCGCCTGCGCGGCGGACGCGGAGGAGTTCGTGCGGCACAGCTCGTTCGTCAGGCTCCCCGCCGAGTCGCCGCGGGTGCCGACGCCGAGCACCGCGCCGCCCGCCCCGGACTTGAGGTCGCCGGTCCCGCGGTCGGTCAGCTCGGCGGCCAGCGGGTCGTCGAGGCACTCCGCGACCGCGGTGAAGGCGGGGTCGCCGCCCAGGGTGTGCCCGCCGTCGGCGTCGACGCCGTCGAGCGCGGCCAGCGCGGGCGCGTGGACGAGCGACGAGCCGCCGGTGCGCACGAGGTTGAACTGCCCGAGCGCCGCGCCGGTGAACGTGCTCGCGAGCGGGCCGGTCATGGAGATCTTGTGGTCCTGCTGGAGGCGCCAGGTCTTCCCCGCCGGGCCGTCCTTCTCCGACTTGCCGCCGAGTCCCTCGATCTTGGGTGTCACCGCGGCCGGGTCGATGCCGCCGTCGAGCCGGCCGCCGGTGTCGGGCGGGTTGCCCGCCTCGACGGCGAGGTCCGCCTTGCGGCCGTCGAAGCCGAAACTCTCCTGCGTGAGCTGGACGTAGGGCGCCACCTCCTCCCATCCGTGCCCGCTGAGCTGCGAGGCCGCCGGGTCCGAGCCCGTCAGGCCGGCCTTGCGCTGGGCGGCGAGGTCGCCGAAGTCGACCCAGGCGCGGTGCCCGGCCGTGTCGGTGATCCTGCCCAGCTCGGTGCGCAGCGGGTCACTGGCCGCCGCGGGGTCCGCGGTGCCACCGCCGCCGCACCCCGTGACCGCCGCCGCGGCGAGCACGACGGCCCCCGTGATCACCTTCGCCCGCATCCCCATCGCCCGCCCCTGTCCTTCCGTGTTCTCCTCGCGCGCCCCGCGCGCCGGTCGGCCTGCTCGCCTCCGCGGCCCTCGCGGGGCCCGGGTGCCGCCGTCCGGTAGTCCGGGCGGTGGCGGCGACGTTGGGAAGGACGCGGCAGGCGGGGAAACGGATGCACCGGGACGCCGGACGGTCACGCACCCTTCCGAGGTTGAAGCGTGAACCGTTTACCCCGCCGGGATGCGCGAACCATGGCTTCACCTTGTGAACGGACACCCCGGACGCCGGGCCGCGGGTCAAAGGCTGGTCCTGATCGTGGTCCAGACCTTGACCCGGACCTGTCATGCGAGTTCAATCACACCCGCACCACGGGCACACAACCGGCCGCAGCCCGGCAAACCGGTCGCCGGTCCCGCGACGGGCCGCGGGGACGGACGGCTCCACGAGAGCGCTCCGCCCCCACCGCACGTGCCCGGCAGGACGTTCCCGGGCGGTGGCCGCCACCACGGGCTTGTCTCCATGTCCCGAAACGTACCCCGAGGAGGACCGCGCCCGTCCCCACAACCGCCCGCTCCCGATCCCCCACCGGCACCGCCGGAACACGCCCCGCCCGAAGTCCCCCCACCGGAACTCCCCCTCGGCAGATGCTTGGAGGCATCGTGCACACGTTCCGCAAGAAACCGGCGCGGCGGCGGACGCCGTATCTCGCCGCCCTGCTCCTGGCCGCCGCCAGCGCCGGAGCGGCGGGCGCCGTCACCGCCCCCGCGGCGCGGGCCGCCGCACCCGGCACCGGCGCCGCCCCCGCGGCGGCGAGCGCCTGTCCCTGGGTGCACTCCACCGCTCCGATCCCGGACCGGGTCTCCCAGGTCCTCGCCCAGATGACCACCGCCCAGAAGGTGAGCCTGGCCACCGGCAGCGGCGGCTCCAGCTACGTGGGCTTCACCGCGGCGATCCCGTCGCTGTGCATCCCGGCGATGAACCTGGAGGACGGACCGGCGGGCGTCGCCGACGGGATGACGAACGTCACCCAGCTCCCGGCCCCGGTCGCCGTCGCCGCCACCTGGGACACCGCCGCCGAGCAGTCGTACGGCCATGTCATCGGCGCCGAACAGGCCGCCAAGGGCACCACGGTGGACCTCGGCCCGACCATCAACATCGACCGGGACCCGCGCTGGGGCCGGGCGTTCGAGTCGATCGGCGAGGACCCGTACCTCAACGGGCAGATGGGCGCGGCGAACATCCGCGGCGTGCAGTCCACCGGGGTGATGGCGCAGGTCAAGCATCTGGCCGTCTACAACCAGGAGACCAGCCGCAACACCCCCTCGGACAACGCGGTGATCAGCGACAAGGCCATGCAGGAGATCTATCTGCCCGCCTTCCGTGACGCGGTGGGGCAGGGCGCGGCCTCGTCCGTGATGTGCTCCTACAGCACCGTCAACGGCACCTACGCCTGCCAGAACCCGTACCTGCTGAACACCGTGCTGCGCCAGCAGTACGGCTTCCAGGGCTTCGTCACCTCCGACTGGGGCGCCACCCACTCCACGGCCCCCTCGGCGAACTCCGGTATGGACCAGGACATGCCGGGCAACGACGGCTTCTTCGGCAGCGCGCTGACGAACGCGGTCAACGGCGGCTCGGTCAGCCAGGCCACCCTCAACACGATGACCGGCCGCATCCTCACCGAGATGTTCGCCTTCGGGCTGTTCGACAAGGCGCCCACCGGCTCACCGGGCGCGGTCGCCACCAGCGCGGCGAACAAGGACACGGCCACGCAGCTGTCCGCCGAGGGCACCGTGCTGCTCAAGAACAGCGGCAATGTGCTGCCGTTCGGCTCGGGCACCTCCTCGATCGCGGTGATCGGCGCCGACGCCTCCGGCAGCCCGCAGACCGCGGGCGGCGGCAGCGCGGCGGTCGGCTCCAGCGGCACCGTCACCCCCTTGCAGGGCATCACCGCGCGGGCCGGCAGCGGCGTCAGCGTGAAGTACGACAGCGGGTCGAACACCTCCTCGGCCGCGTCGCTCGCGGCCTCCTCGTCGGCCGCGGTGGTGTTCGTCAGCGACTTCGAGTCCGAGGGCAGCGACCTGGGCGGAATCGACCTGCCGTCCTCGGCGAACAGCCTGGTCTCGGCGGTCGCGGCCGCCAACCCGAACACCGTCGTGGTGCTCAACACCGGCTCCGCGGTGACCATGCCGTGGCTGAACTCCGTCAAGGGTGTCCTGGAGGCGTGGTATCCGGGCCAGAACGACGGCACGGCCATCGCGTCGCTGCTGTTCGGCGACACCAACCCGTCCGGCCACCTCCCGGTGACCTTCCCCGCCTCCCTTTCCCAGGTCCCCGCGCACACCACCGCGCAGTGGCCGGGCAGCAACGGGCAGGTGCAGTACTCCGAGGGCGTGGACGTCGGCTACCGCTACTACGACGCGAACAACCTCACCCCGCTCTTCCCGTTCGGCTACGGCCTGTCGTACACCTCCTTCGCCTTCAGCGACCTGCACGTGGGCACGCTGACGGCCGGGGGGACGGCCACGGTGACCGCCACCGTCACCAACACCGGCTCGCGGGCGGGCTCGGACGTCGCGCAGCTGTACGTCGGCAAGCCGTCGGCGGCCGGTGACGCGCCGCGCGAGCTGCGCGGCTTCAGCCGGGTCACGCTCCAGCCCGGCGCGAGCCGGACGGTCACCTTCCAGGTCGGCCAGAGCGACCTCCAGGCGTACGACGCGGCGTCCGGCGCGTGGAAGACCGCGACCGGCGGCTACGGCATCTTTGTGGGCGACTCCTCGCGCGGCCTGCCGCTGACCGGCACGCTCGACGTGGCCGCCGCCCAGCTCGGCACCCCGCTGACGCTGACGAACCCCGGCGCGCAGGAGGGCCTGACGGGCGCGGCGGTCTCCGTGCAGATGGCCGCGCACGACACCACGGCGGGCCAGACCCCGGTGTTCACCGCGACCGGGCTGCCCGCGGGGGTCTCGATCTCGTCCTCGGGCGCCGTCACCGGCACCCCGACCGCCGCGGGCACCAGCACCGTGACGGTCACCGCGCGGGACGCGGCCGGCGCCACCGCCTCGGCGTCCTTCCTGTGGACGGTGGTCCCGGCGGACGCCGCCCTCTCCGGCCAGCTCGTCGGCTACCAGGGGCTGTGCCTGGACGTGGCGGGCGCGAACTCCGCCGACGGCACGAAGGTCGACGTCTACACCTGCAACGGCACCACCGCCCAGCAGTGGACGGTGGGCACCGACGGGACGGTGCGGGCGCTCGGCAAGTGCCTGGACGTGACCGCCGCCGGGACCGCCAACGGCACCAAGGTGCAGCTCTACACCTGCAACGGCACCGGAGCGCAGAGCTGGCAGCCGCAGGCCGACGGCACCCTGCGCAACACCGGGTCGGGCAGGTGCCTGGACGACACCGACCGGTCCACCACTCCGGGCACCCAGGTGCAGATCTGGGACTGCGCGGGAAGCGCCAACCAGATCTGGCGCCGGTCCTGAGTTCTCCGGGGCATCCGGGCCACGCCCGGGTGCCCCGCCCCGCGCGCTCACCACAGGGCGCGTCCGCGTCCGCGGAACAGGGGCGAAAGCATGTCCATCATGACAGGCCGGCGCCGTATTTCGTAGGACGGAACGCACAGTTCGCGCGGCTTGTCCGATCCGTTCCCCGCCTCCCACAATCTCCTTCGTACGTCATCAGGAGACAGGGGGAACGGTGACGATCGATCACGACGCGGTGCTGCGCGCCCGCGCGGTGCTGCTCCGGTCCGGCCGGCCGAGCCGGGCCGAACTGGTGGGCGCGTACCGGGTCCTGGCCGAGGTGAGCCCGCGGGCGTACCGGCCGAGGCTCGTCGACGCCCTGCTCGAACTGCGCTACGACAGCCGGGATCCGCAGGTGGACCTCGCACTGGCCGCCGAGGCCGTCCGGGCCGCGCGCGGGACACCGGCCGGGGAACCGAACCGGGCGGGGCGGTTGCGACAGGCCCTCAACGCCCAGCAGGCCTCGCTGTTCGCCCTGGGCCGCAGGGCGGAAGGGCTCGCGGTCTGCGCGGAGCTGGCCGAGGCGGGCTGGAGCGCGCCCCTGGCGAGCGCGCTGGCCGAGGAGGGGCGCTTCGGGGAGGCCGCGGAGGTCGACGAGGAAGCCGCCCGCACCGGGAACCCGGACATCTCCTTCTGGGAGGCGGTGCGGCGGGCGGCGAACCTGGAGGCCGCCGGGCGCTACGACGCGGCGTCGGCCGTCCTCGGCGAACACCTCCGGAAGGCCCGGCGCAACACGGACGGGCGGCGCACCCTGCGGGCGATCCTCACCTGGGAGCTGGTCCACCTCTCCCGGGTGCGGGAGGCCGCCGGGGACCGGGCGGGCGCGGCGGACGCCCGGCGCGAGGCCCTGGGCGTCCTGGAGCAGCTCGCGACCACGGGCGAGGTGGGGAACCCGAGTTGCATCCTCGCGTGGTGGAGATCGCTCTTCCTGCTGTCGGGGCGGGCGGCCGAACCCGCCCCGAGCCGCGCAGCGCCGATGCCGCCGTTCGGCGCGGAGTTCGGATGGTCGCGCCAGGCACGGGACGGCTTCCTCGGCATGCTGCCCGACCTCGAAGCGGAGGCGGCGCGGCTGCGCGAGGCCGGCCGGCTGCCCGAACTGGCCGACGTCCGGCGCAGGATCGTCATCCGCGCGGCGGTCTGCGAGGGCGACAGTCCGCACCGGTTCGGGGAGCGGTTCGCGCCGTACTTCGACGAGGGGGTGGCCCTCGCCCGCCGCCTGCCGGGCAGCCCCGCACGCCTGGCCCGCGCCCTCACCGACCGTGCCATGTTCCTGGTCGCGGCACGGACCTACGCACCCGCGTACGCCGACTTCGCCGAAAGGGTGGCCCTGGACGTGCCCGCGGGCGGCGGGTCCTCGTGAGCGCATCCTTCAGGTGACGGCGGCATATTCCCGCAAGGGGAAGGAAATGCACGAGGTGCTCGGATACGTCCCCTTCGAAGGAGTGCCGCCGATGCGACGCGCCGTCACCACCGTCCTGCTCACCACCGCGCTGTTCACCACCGCACTGCTGACCACCGCGCCGCTCGCCGTCGCAGCGGCCACGTCCCCCGCCCCCGCCCCCGTCGCCGGGATCTGGATGGAGGACTGCCTCGTCGGGGGCGGCCACCCCGTCGCGGAGGGCGGGGCGCTGACGTGCCACGGCGGGGAGTTCGACGGGCAGGTGATCGACGCGGAGTGACCGACGCAGGATGAACGGGCCCTCCCGCCGGGTCTTTGTCTACACAGCTGTAGACCAAGCTGCTAAGGTTTGCCTAAGCTAACGACTCGGCAGTCGGCCGAGGCGGTCCCGGGAGGGCACCTTCATGTGGGACAACATGTTCCCCAACTTCCTCATAGGCCTGCGAGAAGGCCTGGAGGCCGGCCTCGTGGTCTCGATCCTCGTGGCCACCCTGGTCCGCGGCGACAACCGGGAGCGGCTCCCGCAGGTGTGGACGGGCGTGGCCGCCGCCGTCGGGCTGTCGCTCAGCTTCGGCGCGGTGCTGACGTTCAGCTCGCAGCAGATGCCCACCACCGCCCAGGAGGCCTTCGGCGGCTTCCTCTCGGTCGTCGCGGTGGCCTTCGTCACCGTGATGATCTTCTGGATGCGCCGCAACGCGCGCAACCTCTCCGGTGAGATCAAGGAGAAGGTGGCCGCCGCGCTCACGATGGGGGCCGGCGCGCTCGTCGTCACGAGCTTCCTCGCGGTCGGCCGCGAAGGGCTGGAGACCGCCCTCTTCCTGTGGACCAACGCGCAGACCGCGCACGGCTCCAGCGCCGGGCCGCTGCTCGGCGGGGCGATCGGCCTCGTGGTGGCGGCCGGCCTGTGCCGGGGGCTCTACACGCGCGTCCTCAAGATCAATCTGACCCGGTTCTTCACCTGGACCGGCTTCGGGCTGATCGTCATCGCGGCGGGCGTGCTCGGGTACGGCCTGCGCGACCTCCAGGAGGGCAAGGTCCTGCCGGGCGGCGGCTCGTACCTGGTGGACGTCTCGGCGCACATCGACGCGACCTCGTGGTACGCGCAGCTCGTGCAGGGGGTGCTCAACCTCACGACGCAGATGACGTGGCTCCAGGTCGTGGCGTACGCGGGATACCTGGCCGTGGTCATGTCGGTGTTCGTCCGGGGACTGCGGGTGCCGCCCGCCGCTCCCGCGGCCGCCGCTGCGGAGGGGGCCACCGACACGCCCGTGGCCACCGCCCGGCGGGTGCCGCGCTGGACCGTGCCGGTCGCCGTGCTCGCCGTTCCGGCCGTGGTCGCCGGCCTCGTCATCGCGGCGTCCGGCGGGAAGAAGGCCGCGGCCTCGACCGTGAGCGTGTCGGAGACGGACTGCGGCAAGGGCTTCACGGCCCCGCACCCGGGCCGCCAGACGTTCCGGATGCACAACACCGGCAGCAAGGCGTCCGAGGTCTATCTCATCGACCCGGCCAGCAACGCGGTCTACGGCGAGATCGAGGGCCTGGCCCCCGGCACCACCCGCGACCTGGTCGCCACCGTCGGCAGCGGCGCGTACGCCTGGCGCTGCGTGCCGACCGGCGGCAAGGCCGTGACCTCCGCGACGGTACGGGTCGACGGCGGCGGTTCCGCCAAGCCCGTGCTGCCGCTCGCCGCCGCGGAGCTGGAACCGCCGCTCGCCGCGTACCGCGGCTACGTGGACGCCGGACTCGGCAGGCTCCAGACGCAGACCGCGAAGCTCGCCGCCGACCTCCGGACCGGGGACCTCGGCGCGGCCCGTACCGACTGGCTCACCGCGCACCTCACGTACTCCTCGCTCGGCGCGGCCTACGGCACCTTCGCCGACTTCGACGCGAAGATCAACGGCCGCAAGGACGGCCTGCCCGGCGGTGTCGCCGACCCGGACTTCACCGGCTTCCACCGCATCGAGTACGGCCTGTGGCACGGGCAGTCCGCCGCCGCCCTGCGCCCCTTCGCCGACCGGCTCACAAGCGACGTGACCGGGCTGCGCACGGCGTTCCCGACGCAGGACTTCGACCCGTCCGACCTGCCGCTGCGCAGCCACGAGATCCTGGAGAACACCCTCCAGTTCGAGCTGACCGGCGACACCGACCAGGGCAGCGGCAGCAGCCTGGCCACCGCCGACGCCAACCTGGCCGGCACCCGCGAGCTGCTCGCCGTGCTGCGCCCGCTGATCAGCCGCCGGGCACCGCAGCAGCTCACCGCCATCGACGCCGGCATCACCCGCCTCCAGGGCCTGCTGGACGCCGCGCACCACGGGGCCGCCTGGACGCCGGTCGGGCGGCTGGACCCGATGGCCCGGCAGAAGATCAACGGCGTGACCGGCCAGCTGCTGGAGGACCTGGCGCCCGTGCCGGACCTCCTGGAGATCCGGAAGTCCGCGTGACGGGCACCGCGCCGCCGGACCCCGTGCCCGGCGGATCCGCCCGCGCGCACCCTCAAAGCCCCACCGACCGCCCGCACGCCGAAGACCCCAACGACCGCCCGCATCCCGAAGGGAACCCCCCGATGCCCGCCGAATCCCCCCGCCCCGAGGGCCCGAAGGCACCCGCGACACCGCAGGGCAGCTGCCCGATGGGCGCCGGACGCCGGTCCTTCGTGAAGACCGCGTTCGGCGCGGGGGCCGGCGCGGCCGCGCTGGCCGGCGGCGGCTTCGCCCTGACCTCGGCGGCGGGCGGCGGCACCGCGCACGCGTCGGACTCCGCCGAGCCGGGCCGCGCCCCCGCCGTGCCGTTCCACGGCGTGCACCAGGCGGGCGTCACCACTCCCGCACCGGCCGCGGCCACCTTCGTGTCGTTCGACGTCATCGCCGACAGCCGGGCGGAACTCGCGGACCTGCTGCGTACCCTCACCGACCGGGCGCGTTTCCTGACCGCCGGCGGCACCCCGGCCGACCTCGGCGTCGGCGCCCCGCCCTCCGACAACGGCATCCTCGGCCCGACCGTCCCCGCCGACGCCCTCACCGTGACCGCCGGGGTCGGCGCGTCCCTCTTCGACGACCGCTACGGCCTGGCCGCCGCCAGGCCGCGCCGGCTCGGCCCGATGCGGACCTTCCCCAACGACAACCTCGCGGCCGCCCAGTGCCACGGCGACCTCTCGCTGCAGATCTGCGGCGGCAGCACCGACACCGTGCTGCACGCGCTGCGCGACATCGCCCGGCACACCCGCGGCGCGATGCAGATCAAGTGGCGCGTCGACGGCTTCCAGAACGCCCCGCGCCCCACCGGCTCGCAGCGCAACCTGCTCGGTTTCAAGGACGGCATCGTCAACCCCGACGTGTCCTCCTCCCGGGAGATGGACCGGCTGGTGTGGGTCACCGACGGCCTCGGCGAGCCCTCGTGGGCCACCGGCGGCAGCTACCAGGTCGTCCGGATCATCCGGATGCTGGTGGAGTTCTGGGACCGCGTCTCCCTCACCGAGCAGGAGAAGATGTTCGGCCGCCGCAAGGACACCGGCGCCCCGCTGGACGGCGCGCTGGAGACCGACGCGCCGAACTACCCCAAGGACCCCGACGGCAACGCCATCCCACTGGACGCCCACATCCGCATGGCCAACCCGCGCACCGCCAAGACCGACGACTCCCGCATCCTGCGCCGCGGCTTCAACTTCGACCGCGGCGTCGACGAGGTCGGCAACCTCGACATGGGCCTGGTCTTCTGCTGCTACCAGCAGGACGTCGTGCGGCAGTTCGAGGCGACGCAGACCCGGCTGATCGACGAACCGCTGGTCGACTACATATCCCCCGTCGGCGGCGGCTACTTCTACGTCCTGCCCGGCGTCCGCGACACGCACGACTGGCTGGGGCGCGGCCTGCTCGCCGCGGGCTGACCCGCCGGACGCTCCTACGGCGAGCGTTCGGCGTCGGCGGCGGCCCCGGACGGGGGCGGCACGAAACGGCGCGGACCGGTGAAGTTGGCGCGGCGGGCGGCCCGGCGGAAGGTGGTCAGGGCGGCGGGACCGGCCAGCAGGATGGCGACGAAGTTGGTGACCGCGCGGCCGGTGTCCCAGCCGAGGGACGTGGTGGCGTCGAAGACCAGGTAGCGGTGCCACTGCTCGGTGAAGGGCAGGCCGGGGAGGTAGGCGATGGAGCTGCTGGGGTCGGTGGAGAAGGGCCAGAAGGAGAGGTTGAGCAGGAAGCCGAAGAGATAGCCGGAGACCGAGCCGTAGCAGGCCAGGAGCAGGATCTCGGCCTTCCCGCGGGCGCGCGGCAGGATCCCGGCGAGCATGCCGACGAAGGCGCAGCCGAACATCTGGTACGGCATCCAGGGCCCTACCCCGCCGGTGAGCAGCGCGGACGCGAACAGCGACGTGCAGCCGAGGGTGAAGCCGAAGCCGGGGCCGTACACGCGCCCGGCGAGGACCAGCACGAAGAAGACGGTCTCGATGCCGGCGGTCCCGGCGCCGAGCGGGCGCAGGCCTGCGTTGACGGCGGACAGCACGCCCAGCATGGCGAGCGCCTTGGAGTCGATACCGCCGTCCGCGATCTGGGCGAAGACCACCGCCAGGACCAGGAGGAGCAGCACCCCGAAGATCAGCGGCGGCGCGTAGGAGCTGCCGAAGTGGCCCGGCGCGACGACGAACGGCCAGAAGAAGGCCACCAGGCCGATGAACGCGGCCAGCACGACCGTGACGACCGCGGTGGCGTGCATCCGGACGGCCGTGGCGTGGCGGCGGCCCGCCTCCCGTACGGCGGTGGCGGTCATGACGCGGCTCCCGTCGCCGTCAGCGCGTCCGCGACCTGGCCGACGGTCAGGTAGGGCAGCGGCGCGAGGATCTTCGCGGCCTGCGGGGCGAAGGACGGCGAGGCCACGATGACGTCCGCCGTGGGGCCGTCCGCCACGATGTCGCCCTCCGCCATGACGACGACCCGGTCCGCGCCCGCCGCCACGAACTCCACGTCGTGCGTGGAGATCACGACGGCGCGGCCTTCGGCGGCCAGCGCGTCCACGATGCCGATCAGCGCCCGCTTGGCCTGGTAGTCCAGGCCCCGGGTCGGCTCGTCGAGGAGGACGACCGAGGGCGCGGCGGTGAGCTGGATGGCGAGGACCAGGGCGAGTTTCTGGCCCTCGGAGAGGTCGCGGGGGTGGATGCCGTCGGGGATGCCGGGCGCGAACCTGTCCAGCAGCGAGCGGGCGGCGGCCGCGCCGGACTCCCGGTCGGCCTGGGCGAGTTCGTCGCCGACGGTCTCCAGGTAGAGCAGGTCGGTCGGGGTCTGCGGGACGAGGCCGACCCGGTGGCGGACGGCGGCGGCGCGCTCCGCCCGGCGGCCGGCGAACAGCCGTCGGCGCGCCGCGGACGCCGGGGCCGCCGTGCCGGGGGCGGCGGATGTGTCCGCGGACTGCGTCCGGACCGTCCCCGCCTGCCGGGGGCCCGCGCCATGCAGGGCCCACAGCAGGGAGGACTTGCCGGATCCGTTGCGTCCCATGAGCGCGGTGACCTCCCCCGCGCGTAGGTCGAGATCGGCTTCGCGGACGGCGACGGTGTCCCCGTAGCGCACGAGCACGCCGCGGGCGGTGAGCAGCGCCGGGCCCGGCGGGGCGGGGGTGCGGGCCGGGGGCACGGCGGGGGCGTCGGCGAGCCGGCGGCGCAGGGCGGCGGCGTTGCGGCGGGCGTCGCGTACGGACAGCGGCAGCGGGTCCCAGCCGGCCAGCCGCCCGAGGTCCACCACGGGCGGGGCGACGGACGCGGTGCGGAAGGCCTCGGCGGGCAGGGCGTCGGTGACGGTGCCGTCGCCCGTGAGGTGGACGACGCGGTCGGCGTACTGCACGACGCGCTCCAGCCGGTGCTCGGCCAGTACGACGGTGACGCCGAGGTCGTGCACCAGCCGGGTCACCGCGGCCAGCACCTCCTCGGCGGCCGTCGGGTCGAGCGCGGACGTCGGCTCGTCGAGCACCAGCACGCGCGGGTGGGCGGTGAGCACCGAGCCGATCGCGACCCGCTGCTGCTGGCCGCCAGACAGTTCGGCGAGCGCCCGGTGCCGCAGGTCGGCCAGTCCCAGCAGGTCGAGGGTCTCCTCGACGCGCTTGCGCATGACGTCGGCGGGAACGGCCAGCTGCTCCATGGCGTAGGCCAGTTCCTCCTCGACCGTGTCGGTGACGAAACCGGCCAGCGGGTCCTGGCCCACCACCCCGACGACGTCGGCGAGTTCGCGCGGCGGGTGCTGGGCGGTGTCGCGGCCGTCGACGGTGACGCGTCCGGCGAGGGTGCCGCCGGTGAAGTGCGGCACGAGCCCGTTGATCGTGCCCAGCAGGGTGGACTTGCCCGCCCCGGTGCGCCCGACCACCAGGCAGAGTTCGCCCTCCTCGACGGTGAGGTCCACGTCCCGCAGCACGGGCCGGTCGGCGTCGCCGTAAGTGACGCTGACGTTCTCGAAGCGGATCACAGCAGGGCCTCGCTCGTGGTCTGTGCGGTACGTGCCGGCGCCGCCGTGTTCTTCGCCGCGGCCGCGGGCGGCGGCGGGGCGGTGACGGCGGCGGTTCCGGCCAGCAGGATCGCGACGGCCGGCAGCCACGGCAGGGACGGCCAGCGCAGCGGGTACAGGCTCGGGTTGAGGTCGTTGCCGCTGTAGCCGACGGTCAGGAAGAGCAGCGCCGCGGTGACGACCCCGCAGCCCGCGACCGCCCACTCGGGCCCGCGCCACGGGTCGGGCCGGTAGCTGGTGCGGCGCACCCGGCGCCCGCCGACCGCGAGCCCGGCGCAGCACAGCAGGGAGCCCCCGAGCAGCGCGGGCAGGCCCAGCGCCTTCGGCGTCGTCCCGTCGAGCAGCCCGTAGACGCCGGTGCACAGGCCGAGCATGCCGGCGAGCATCAGGGCGGCGGTGGTCCGCCGGGCGGTGCGGGTGGCGGTGCCGGAGCGGCCGTAGCCGCGCGAGTCCATGGCGGCGGCCAGGTACAGGGAGCGTTCGAGGGCGTCCTCGAGCACGGGGATGAGGATGCTGCGCAGCGCCCGCAGGCCGGTGGCGCGGTCGGCGCGCAGCCGCCGGGCCTTCGTCACCCGCTGGACGCTCTCGACGAGCTGGGGGGCGACGCTCATGGACACCGTGACGGCGACGCCGAGTTCGTACAGCGCGCCCGGCAGCACCCGCAGCGCCCGCTTGGGGTTGGCGAGGGTGTTGGCGGCGCCGATGCAGCACAGCAGGCACGCCAGCCGCAGCCCGTCGATGGCGGCCGAGAGGGTGGCCTCCAGCGAGACGGGGCCGCCGAGCTGGATGCCCGCGTACCAGTCGGGCGTGGGGATGTGCGGGAGGGAGAAGAGGATGTGGTCGGTGGGCGTGATGCCGCTGGCGAAGACGCAGCGGAAGACGACCCGGATCGCGATGACGACCAGGGCGAGCCACAGGTAGTACCGGAAGCCGCGGGCCCAGGGCGCGTCGGTGCGGCGCTCGCTGACGACGAGCGCGAGCACGGCGAGGACCAGGCCGAGCAGCAGCGGGTTGGTCGTGCGGCTCGCCGCGGTGGCCAGCCCCAGGCCCCACAGCCACCACGCCCCGGGGTGCAGCGTGCGCGGCAGCCGCCGGCCGCCGCTTCGCGCGCCGCCCCCGGTGGCGGCGGTCATCCGGCGTTCCGCCGCTGCCGCAGCCGGATGCCGATGACGGCGCCGATGAGGGCGACGACGGCGACGGTGATCGCGACCGGGAGGATCGAGCCGGAGGAGTGGTGGGCCGCCGCGGTCGGTTCCGCGTCCTGTGCCTGGGGCTGGTCCGCCGCGTCCGCGCCGGTGCCGGTGCCGGTGTCGGTGCCGGTGCCGGTGTCGGCGGGCGGTGTGGTGCCGGGCACGGCGTCACCGGAGGGCGAGGGGGTCATGGACGTCGCCACGGTGGTGCCGCTGACGGTGGGCGACGGGTCGCTGTCCGCGGGGGTGGTGGCCGCGGGCGGGGACGTCGGCTTCGGCTTCGGCTTCGGCTTGGCCGGGGCGGAGGTCTTCGTGCCGCCCGGCGTGGTGTTGTGGGCCCGTACCGTGTCCGGCGAGAAGGCCGGCCGGCCCTGCGTGCCCGCGATGTTGGTGGCCCCGAAGATCCACAGGTCGACGCTGCCGGGCTCGGGGTGGTAGCTCATGGCGCCCAGGTGGCTGTAGGACCAGGTGTTCTGCCCCGGGTCGGCGTGCCAGTAGGACCAGTACGCGGTGGCCGGCGGGGTCAGCACGCAGGCCTCGTCCTTGGCCGTCGGATACTGCGTGCCGCCCTTGTAACCGGCGTAGCCGATACGGCAGATGAAGGCCGGGCCGTCGTGCTGCGTACCGGTGGTGGCCCAACCGCCCTGGTTGAGCAGGGTGTAGCCGGTGGTGGGCGTGGTGCCGCACGAACGCAGCAGCGGGCCGCCCCACTTGCGGAAGTCCACCGCGAGGACGACGCCCTTGGTGGTCGTGCACGCGCTCATGGGCTGCGCGGTGGCGGACGCGGGGGCCGCGCCCACGGTCAGCCCGCCGCCGACGAGGGCGGCGAGCAGACCGAGGACGGCGAGCAGGCGCGGCACGAGGGTGCGGGTCCGCTGTGCCGGGCTCATCGGTGGCTCCCCGGCTGACGCGCCGCCGCGTTCCTGCGCCGCACGCCGGTGAGCACACCGCCCGCCGCGAGCAGCAGCGCGGCCAGGCCCGCCGCCGCGAGCACGCTCGTACCGGTCGCGGCGAGGGAGCCGCCGCCGGAGCCGTCGGCCTGCGTGCCGCCGTCGGTACCGCCGTCCGCGCCGCCGGAGGCGTGGTCGCCGCCGCCCGACGGGGTGATGTGCGCGAGCGCGTGGGTGAGGGTGGTCAGCGGGGTGCCGGCCAGGGCCGGGACCGCCTGGGTGGTGGAGCGGACGTCGGAGTCCCCGGCGGCGTCGGTGATGCGGAAGCCGCCGTCCTTGTTCTGCGCGCCGAGCAGGAACTCCTGCCCGGTGCGGGCCTGTTCGGGCCGGACCTTGTCGGTGGCGAGCAGCGCCTGCACGGCGAGCGCCGTGGAGTTGCTGCTCAGGCCCGCGGCGCCCTGGTAACCGCCGTTCTTCTGCTGCGCCTTGACGAGGTAGGCACGCGCCTTGGCGAGGGCGTCGGCGTGGTCGGGCAGCAGGGCGAGGGCCTGGGCCGCGTAGCCGGTGGTGTCCACGTCGGAGGTGCACTCGGCGCCGGGTGCGATGAGCGGCGAGGAGAAGCCGCCGTCCGCGCACTGGAGCTGGAGCAGCCGGTCCACCGCCGCGGACGGCACGGTGACGCTGCCGCGGGAGAGGGCGATCACACCGAGGGCCTGCGAGACCGTGGAGTAGGCCTGGCCGAAGTCGCCGGGCGCGGTGCAGCTGCCGTCCGAGGCCGCCGCGGTGCACAGGTGGGCGGTGAGCGTGGTGAGCAGGTCGAAGCCGCCGAACGCGTGCGGGTCCTGGCCCATGACCTCGGCGAGCAGGGCGAGTTTGGCGGCCGCGCCGCTGTACGGGCCCGGGTAGGCGGACGTGCCCGCCGGGTCGGCGTAGTCGGCGACGTGCCCGGCGAGGTAGCCGGTGACCGCGGTCAGGGCCTTGTCCTGGCCGCCGGTGGAGGCGAGGGCGAAGGCGAGGTCGGCGGTCTGGCCGTAGTCGGGGCCGTAGTCGTTGGCGAGGTGGTCGCCGCCCTTGAGCTGCGCCACCAGGTACGCCGACCCGGCCGCCGCGGCCTTCTGGTCGCCGACGTCACGCAGCAGCCGGCCGAAGGACGTCCCCACGGAGCCGCCCACCGCCTGGGTGGAGGCGCGTACGTCGGAGTCCTTCTGGTCGCTGTCGGCGGCGACCCGGAAGCCGCCGTCCGCGTTCTGCTGACCGGCCAGGAAGGCGCGGGCCGCGGCGATCTGCTCGGTGTACCGGGTGCCCTCCAGGGCCAGGCCCTGGATCGCGAGGGCCGCGGAGTTGACGGAGTCGCCCGCGGCGCCGTGGAAGCCGCCGTCCGCGAGCTGCCCGGCGGCCAGCCAGGACGCGGCCTTGGCCACCGCGTCGGCCGCGTCCTTCCCCGGCGCGAGGTCGAGCGCCATCATGGCCATCGCCGTGCTGTCGACCTCCTTGTCGCCCTTGCCCGGGATGAGGCTGGGCCAGGAGCCGTCCGCGTTCTGCAGGCTCTCCAGGTAGGCGACCGGCCCGGCCGCGGCGGCGGTGTCCCCGGCCCGCAACTGGGCGATGACGCCGAGGGACTGCGAGAAGACGGACGTGGCGTAGGCGTAGTTGCCCTTGTCCGCGCAGCCCGCGGAGGTGTCGGCGGCGGCGCAGACCGTGCCGTCCAGGGCGGCGATCAGGTCGTGGCCGCCGAAGGAGCGCGGGTCGGAGCCGGTGACCTCGGCGGCGACGGCCTCCTTGGCGAGCGAGCCGCCCTGCGCGTAGGCCGTGCCGATGAGCGTCCAGCCGTCGATGTCGCGCCCGGTGCCGTCCTTGCCGTGCTGGAGGAAGTCGGTGAGACCGGCGAGGGTGTCGTCGGCGCCGCCCGCGGCGGACAGCGCGAACAGGCCGTCGATGGTGAGGCCGAAGTCGGCGAAGCCGCTGCCGGGGGCGGACTCGTAGTAGTGGCCGTCGACGAGGTTGTCGCGGTTGACGAGGTAGGCGACGCCCTTGGCCAGGTCGGGCCGGGCCGGGGCCGGGCTCTGCGTCACCGTGGGGGTGGCGCTCGGGGTGCCCGTGGTGCTCGCCGAGGGGGTCGGCGACGTGGTGGTGGGCGTGGCCGTGGTGAGGTGGTGGGTCAGCGTCGCCAGGTCGCTGCCGGTCACGGCGAGGGCGGCGGCGGTGGAGGGGTAGAGGTCCGGGTCGGTGCCGGAGGGGTCGCCGGTGAAGCCGCCGGCGTCGGTCTGCCGGGCCGCCAGCCAGCCGCGCGCGGCGGCGGCCTCGTCGGTGCGGCCGAGCAGGCCCAGCGCCTGGGCGGCGGCGGCGGTGGTCGAGGTGTCACCGGCCGGGGCGCCGTCGTAGGCGGGGTAACTGCCGTCCGCGGACTGCGCCTTGACCAGGTACGCCGAGGCGGCGGCGACGGCGTCCGCGGTGCCGGTCAGGCCCTTGAGGGCGAGGACGGCCTCGGCGGTGGTGGCGGGGTTGGAGTCGCAGCGGCCGCCCGCCGCCAGCATCGAGCCGGAGAAACCGCCGTCCGCGCACTGCATGCCGGTGAGCCGGTCCACGGCCGCGGCGGGCGGGGTGACGCCGCCGCGCGACAGCGCGAGCAGCGCGAGGGCCTGGGTGTCGGGAGAGGAGGCGCCGTAGAAGTCGCCGGGGGCGGTGCAGTTGCCGAGGCTTCCCGCGACGGCCGTGCACACGTGGTCGGTGAGGTCGGCGAGCAGGTCGCGGCCCCCGACGTGGGTCGGGTCGCCGCCCAGGACCTCGGTGAGCAGCGCGAGGTTGGCGACGGCGGTCGGGCGCGGCATGGTGTCGCCGGCGTCGGGCAGCAGGTAGGCGTCGGCGTGCGCGGCCAGGTAGGCGTCGATCGCCCGCAGCGTGTCGTCCTGCCCGCCGGTCGCGGCGAGCGCGAGCCCGGTCTGCGCGGTGGCGGCGTAGTCGACGGTGCCCCAGTCGTCGAAGACGTGGTCGCCGTCGGTGAGCCGGCCCACGAGCCAGGAGGCAGCGGCCGGTACGTCGGCGGGCCGGGCGGGGGTGGTGGGCGGCGCGCCGGTCGCGGTGGTGGTCGTCGGGCTGCTGCCGCCCTGCGCGCGTACCGAGTCCGGGGTGAAGGAGGGTCCGCCGGTGGTGCCGCCGATGTCGGTGGGGCCGAAGACCCAGGCCTCGACCTCGCCGTCCGCCGGGTGGTCGCTGAGCGCGCCGAGCGGGCTGTACGCCCAGGTGTCCTGCCCGGCGGGGGCGATCCAGAAGGACCAGTACGCGTTGGCGGGGGGCGTCAGCACGCACGCCTCGTCGGCGGGGGTGGGGTAGGGGGTGCCGCTGTCGAAGCCGTCGTTGCCGATCCGGCAGATGAAGCCGGGGCCGTCGTGCACCGTGCCGGTGGTGGTGAATCCGGCGTTGTGCAGCAGGTTCATGCCCGTGGTGGGGTGTGCGTCGCACCCGCGCAGCACCGGGCCGTCCCAGTGCCCGTAGTCGACCGCGACGATCGCGCCGGTCGTCGGCGTGCAGTCGCCGATCGGGTCGGCCTGCGCGGTGCCCGCGAACGGGACGAGGCCGGCGGCGCCGAACAGCGCCACCGCGGCGGTGGACAGGACGGCGGCACGCGGCAGTCCACTGCCGCGTCGCCGGAGGTTGTGAAGCACGGGTGGCCCCCCAGGTCGGCCCGGCGAGGACGGCGGACCGCGGAAGGCGCGGGCGACGGCACACTCGCGCGCGCCGGCCCGGTCGTCCGTGCCGCAGTCCTCGACGGCGTTCTGACGTTCGTCCAGCGCAGGTGTTCCGGCTCGCCCTCCGGAGAGGGCCTACGGTTGCGGGTCAGCGCCGGACTCGGACCGGCTTCCCCTGGCTGCTGAATCGGAAATGCGTTTCATGGCATCACGCGAGGTGCTGTGACGTCAACGTCGCGCACCGTTGCCTTCGCCACGTGCCCGGCGCCCGGACGCCCTCTTCTGCCGGGCGGCGCCGTCGGCCTATCCTCCGGGAGTCGCCGCGCAGGGGGAACCCGGTCGGAACCCGGGGCTGACGCGCAACGGTAGGGGTGGGCCGCAGGGTCCGCCCGAGCCCGATCACCCGCCCGGCGACGCTGTACCTGCGGAAGCCCGACCACGCGACCGGGCGGCGACCGCCTCTGCTCCGGGCGGCCGTGACGGGCCCTCGGGCCGGGGCGTGCGGCGCCCCCACCCCCAGGAGCACTTCGCATGAGCATGCGCACTCTCGCGCACCGGTCCCGTACCGCCCTCGTCGCCCTCCCGCTCGCCGCGGGCACGATGCTGCTCGCCACCGCGGGCCCGGCCGGTGCGACCTCCACGCCCGCGCAGATCGCCGCGTCCACGAGCAGCGGCGTGGCGTACCTGAAGACGCTTCAGGCGGCCGACGGCTCCTACGCCGGCGGCGGCCTGTCCAACGAATGGGCGTTCAGCGCCTTCGCGGCGGCCGGCACCGCGGCCGCCGACGTCCACCCGGGCACGGACACGGGCAAGAACGCCCGAGCCGTCTACCGCGCCCTGCTCGCGACGACCGCGTGGCCGTCCGCCGCGCCGGTCGTCACCGACTACGAGCGCGGCACGCTCAACGCCTACGCCGCGGGCATCGACCCCGCCCGGGTCGGCCCCGGCCGCAACCTCCTCGCCGACATCGCCTCCTACTGGCAGACCGCGACCCCCGGCTACTTCGGTCCGCCCGCCAACTTCAACGGCACCGTCTTCGCCCTGCTCGCCCTGTCCGGCGCGAAGACGCAAGGAGGGGCGCAGCGCGTCCCGCAGGCGCTGCTGAACGCGTCGGTCGCCGTCGTCCGCGCCAACGAGCACGACGACGGCGGCTGGAACTACTCCCAGGCCGCCGGGAACCCCACCCAGCTCGCCGCCACCAGCGACATCGACATGACCGGCGCCGCGCTCGCCTCGCTGTGCTCCTCGGGGGTGCCCGCCACCGACCCCGCGGTCGTCGCGGGCAAGAACTTCCTCAAGGGCAAGCTGATCAGCGCCACCGGGGCCTTCGACGCGATGTTCGGCGTCAACAGCGACTCCAACGGCTGGGCGGTCTCCGGACTCGACGCCTGCGGCATCGACCCGCAGGGGCCCGACTTCACCACCGCCGCGCACAAGACACCGGTCGACTTCCTGATCGCCCAGCAGTTCAGCCCCGGCGGCGGCTTCCGCTACCAGCCCACCGACACCTCCCCGTCCGCGTACTCCTCCATCGACGCCCTGCGCGCGGTCGCCCACGGCGGCTTCACCGCCACCCCGCCCGCCCCCGGCACGCCCGGCGAGCCCACCTGGGCCGCCACCACCGCCTTCACACCCGGTACGGCGGGCAAGCTCGCCCTCGTCGTCGACAACGGCACCGGGGCGCTGAAGGTCTGCTCCGTCCCCGTCACCACGACCGGCGCCACGACCACGCTCGGCGCCGTGCTCGACGCCGCCGCCACGTCCGCGTCCCCGTCCGGCTGCGTCACGTCGGTGACCCCGTCGACCGGCACCGGCACCGTCACCGCCCTCAACGGCACCGCCAACACGGGTACGTCCACCTGGAAGGCGTCGGTCGACGGCGGAACCCCCGCCGCAGCGTCCCGCGGCGCCACCGTCCACCTCGGCGACACCCTCTACCTGCGCTACGGCAGCTGACCCCGACGAGGGAGCTGCCCCGGCCGGGGCCGCTCCCTCAGCCGGCGGGGGCGAAGATCTCCGCGAGCAGACCGGCGCCCTCGGCCGGGGCGCGGACCTCCAGATGCGCCCGGGGTCCGTCCAGGTGCAGGCGGAAGTCGAAGAAGGGGCAGCACCGCTGTTCCGCCGCGGCCAGGCGGGTGAGCGCGGCGGCCCGTCCGGCGGGAACGGTCAGCCGCAGGCCCTCCGGCAGCGGGGCGCGGGCGGCCCCGGCGAGCAGGCGGCGCCACCGGGTGACGCGCGCGGCCATGCCGCCGCCGGACAGCGAGCACGCGACCGGGGCGGTCCGCCGGTCCCCGGCGTGCTCCCGCGCGCCCGCGCCCGTGGCCCCGGCGCGCGGCGACGACGGCGTCAGCCGCACGGCCACCGGCGCGGGCGGCTTGCGGCGCGCGGGTGCGGGGAAACCGCACCGCGGGTCGCAGCCGCCGTCCCGGTCCGGCAGCGCGTCCAGGTGCCCGATCGCCGCCCGCAGGGCCGCGTCGAGGTCGCGCAGCCCGGCCGCGGCGCGTTCGGCCGCGGCCAGCCGGGCGGCGATCCGCGGCCGCAGGTCCGCCTTCACCTCCCGGCAGCGGCCGCCCGCCCGCACCGCGAGCAGTTCGGCGATCTCCCCCAGAGGCAGGCCCAGTTGCTTGGCGGCGCCGATGAACGCCAGCCGCTCCAGCGCGTCCTGGCGGTAGAGCCGGTAGCCGGCGTCGGTGCGCTCGGCGGGCAGCAGGCCTTCGCGCTCGTAGAACCGCAGTGTGGTGGTGGGGACGCCGGAGCGCCGCGCCAGCTGGGAGATCCGCATCGCGTCCATGCCGCGACGGTAGACCTTCCACCCGGCTCGAAGGTCAAGTCCGGTGCCGGGCGGACGCGGTGAGGGCCGGTCAGACGTCGATGTTGGCGCCCATGATCACCGTGCGGTCGCGGGGCAGGCCGAAGTGCCCGGCGGCGTCGGCGGTGATGTAGGACGTGGCGATGAACAGCCGTTTGCGCCACGGGCTCATGGTGGGCGCCGTGCCGCGGTGCAGCTCGATCGTGGAGAGGAAGTAGGAGGCGCCGTCGAGGTCGAGCGGCCCTTCGGTCCTGGCCGGGTCGAGCACCGCGAGCGCGCCGGGCACGTCGGGCCGCTCCATGTAGCCGTACCGGGCGGTGACATGGATGATGCCGTCGTCGGTGTAGCCGAGGTCGTCGATGAGCACCCGCTCGTCGGGGGTGACCCGGGGCACGGGCTCGGTCTCGATGCACAGGATCACCACCTGCGCGTGCCGCACGTGGTTGTGCTCGACGTTGGCGCGCATGGCCAGCGGGGTGGTCCGCGGGTCCCGGTTGAGGAAGACGGCGGTGCCGGGGACCTGGCGCACCGGTGAGCGCGGGTCGCGCAGGTCGTCGACGAACTCCCGCAGCGGGCCCTCGCGCCGGGCCCGGTCGGCGGTGACGATCTCGCGGCCGCGCTGCCAGGTGGTCATGACGGTGAACGCGGTGACGCCGATCAGCAGGGGCAGCCACGCGCCGTGGACGAGCTTGGTCAGGTTCGCCGCCACGAACAGCAGGTCGACGGCGAGCAGGAGGCCCGCGCCCGCGGACAGCAGCCACACGGGGGTGTGCC
Source organism: Streptomyces sp. NPDC004031 (assembly GCF_053604375.1). Classification (NCBI taxonomy): domain Bacteria; kingdom Bacillati; phylum Actinomycetota; class Actinomycetes; order Kitasatosporales; family Streptomycetaceae; genus Streptomyces; species Streptomyces sp. NPDC004031. The sequence continues at coordinate 117,509 of NZ_JBSGHL010000005.1, forward strand.
ACCTGGCGCGGGCCACGTAGAAGAACAGCAGCGTGGTGATGGTGATCGTGCCGGTCACCGCCATGCCGAAGGCGAAGGCCAGGGCGGTCGCGCTGCGGAAGGCGAGGACCAGGGTGAGAACCGAGGCCATCAGCAGCCAGTTGATCCACGGCACGTAGATCTGGCCGATGGCGGACTCGGAGGTGTGGGCGATCCGCAGCCGCGGCAGGTAGCCGAGCCGGGCGGCCTGCGAGGCGACCGAGTACGCGCCGGTGATGACCGCCTGGGAGGCGATCACGGTGGCCGCCGTGGCGAGGAACACCATCGGCAGCCGCCCCCAGTGCGGCACGAGCAGGAAGAACGGGCTGCTGATGTTGTGCGGGTCGGCGAGGATGAGGGCGCCCTGGCCGAAGTAGCTCAGCACGCACGCCGGGAAGACCAGGAAGACCCAGGCCCGGGTGATCGGCCGGCGGCCGAAGTGGCCCATGTCCGCGTACAGCGCCTCGGCTCCGGTGACGGCGAGCACGACGGCGGCCAGCGAGAAGAATGCCGTGCCGAAGTGGCCGAACAGGAAGCCCAGCGCGTAGCCGGGCGACAGCGCGCGCAGGATGCCCGGGTGGTCGGCGATGCCGGAGATCCCGCAGGCCGCGATGACCGTGAACCACACCACCATCACGGGCCCGAACACGCGGCCCACCGCCGCCGTTCCCCGGCGCTGGACCAGGAAGAGCGCCACGATGATCGCCACCGTGATCGGTACGACCGCACTGTGCAGGGACGGCTGGACGACCTTGAGCCCCTCGACGGCCGACAGCACCGAGATCGCCGGGGTGATCATGCTGTCGCCGAAGAACAGGGACGCGCCGAAGATCCCGAGCCCGGTCAGCACGGCGGCCACCCGCCGCCCCGGTAGCGCCCTCCACCGCTGCAGCAGGGTGATCAGCGCCATGATGCCGCCCTCGCCGTCGTTGTCGGCGTGCATCGCCAGGAGCACATAGGTGACCGAGACGATGACCGTGACGGACCAGAACACCAGGGACACCACCCCGTAGACGTTCTGGGCCGACACCGGGACGGGATGCGGGTCGGCCGGGTCGAACAGGGTCTGGAGGGTGTAGAGCGGGCTCGTCCCGAGGTCGCCGAAGACCACGCCGAGCGCCCCGATCACCAGCGCCGGCCGGGCCGCCGCGCGCGCGGCGGATTCCGGGCCCCGGACGCCGGGCGCGGGGGGCGGGCCGTCGCCGGGCGTCCCTCCCGGTGGACGATCGGCCATGGTGGTCCTCCTCCATACGTGCTTCGCGATCCGGGTCACTGCACCAAAGCGGACGATATACCGCGTCCCGGGCGTTCCCCGGGCGCCGCGACACCGTGGCCGGGGGCAGCCGTCAGGGGTGCGTCAAGTCCGGGCCCGCGGCGTCAAGCGCACGTCAGGAGGGGCGACGCCGCCCGCCGGGGCGGGGATAGCGTCGTGGAGTGCCGCGGGTCCTGAACGCCCGCGGCCACCGACACCACGAGGAGTCCGCCATGCAGGCACCCAGCACACCGGAGGCAGCAGAGCCCCTCGAACGGGGCCCGGCCGGGCACGCGCTGTTCGTCCCCGTCCGGCCGGGATCCCTGGGCTGTACCACCCGCTTCTTCCGCGACGCCCTCGGCGGGCGCGTCGCTGTCGCGTTCACCAGCGAGCGGTCCCTGGTCCGGACGCTCGGTCCCGACCAGCGCTGGGCGCGGCTGTCGGCACCGGCCCTGCGCGCGCTGGCCGGTCCGCTCGGCATCACCGAACTGCGCATCGACCCGCGGCTGTCGGCGCCGGCCCCGGGGCCGTCCGTCCCGAAGGCCTCTCATCACCTGCTCGTCGGCTAGGAGGCGACCCGTGTCCGTATCCCTGACCACGAGCCTTGTGCCCACCGCCGGACCGGACGACCTCTCGGTGTGGCCGGCGTCGGCCGCGCGCACTCCCGAGGGCGACCTGGCGGTCGCCGGTGTCCCGCTGGGCGAGGCCGCCGACCGCTTCGGCACCCCGCTGTACGTGCTGGACGAGGGCGAGTTCCGCGGCCGCTGCCGTACGTACACCGCCGCCTTCCCGGAGGCCGACGTCGTCTACGCGGCCAAGGCGTTCTTGTGCCGGGCCGTCGCGACGTGGGTGCGCACCGAGGGGCTGGGGCTGGACGTCTGCTCGGCCGGTGAGCTGGAGCTGGCGGTCGCCACCGGCTTCCCGCCGGACCGCATCGTGATGCACGGCAACGCGAAGACACCGGAGGACCTGCGCGCGGCCGTCCGGCTCGGCGTCGGGCGGATCGTGATCGACACCCCCACCGAGATCGCCCGGCTGGCCACGCTCGTCGCCCCGCACGACCGGCAGAAGGTCCTGCTGCGGGTGGTGCCCGGCGTGGTCGCCGGCGGGCACAAGGCGCTGCGCACCGGCACCGAGGACCAGAAGTTCGGCGTGTCCATCGCCGACGGCTCCGCGCAGCACACGGTCGAGCGGATCCTCGGGCAGCCCCGGCTGGAGCTGGTCGGCCTGCACTGCCACATCGGCTCCCAGGTGACGGAGATCCGGCCGTACCTGGCGGCGCTGCGGCGGCTGATCGGCCTGCTGGCGCGCATCCGCGACCAGCACGGCGTCGTCCTGCCGCAGCTCGACCTCGGCGGCGGCCACGCCGTGGCCCACCGGCCCGGCGACAGGGCCCTCGACATCACCGCGCTGGCCGCGCGCACCAGGGCCGAACTCGCCGACGGCTGCCGCCGCAGCGGCCTGCCCGTCCCCCGGGTGACCGTCGAGCCGGGCCGGGCGGTCGTCGGCCCCGCCGCGGTCGCCGTCTACCGTGTGCTGGCCGTCAAGCACACCGGTGGCCGGATCCTGGTCGCCGTGGACGGCGGCATGGGCGACAACCCGCGGCCCGCGCTGTACGGGGTCCGGTACGCGCCCGCGCTCGTCGGCCGGGCCTCGGCCGCCGGTCCCGCGCGGGTCACGGTCGTGGGCAGGTACTGCGAGGCGGGCGACGTGCTCGCCGAGGACGTGCCGCTGCCCGCGGACGTACGCCCCGGTGACCTGCTGGCGGTGCCGGTCGCCGGGGCGTACCAACTGTCCATGGCCTCCAGCTACACCATGGTCGGCCGCCCCCCGGTGGTCGCGGTCGCCGACGGCCGGGCCCGGCTGCTGGTGCGCCGGGAGTCGGCGGCCGACCTGCGCGCCCGCGACGTCGGGATCTGACGGCTCCCCCGCGTGGCGCCCGCGGCCGGACCGCTCCCCCGGCGCGGGAGGACGGTCCGGCCGTGGGCGCGTCAGCGGAACTCGGCGAGCCGCGGCCGCAGCCCCAGGACGGTCAGCGCGGCGGCGGCGGACAGGGCGGCCCCTGCTCCCGGCAGACGGGTGGTCAGCGCCGCGCGGCCGTCGGACACCGCCGCGGTGTAGGCGTCCGCGTTGATGCCGATCAGGGTGCGCAGGGCCGTGTCGTACTGCTCGAAGTGGTAGTTGGACGCCCCCTTGTCGTAGCCGATGCAGAATTCCACGGCCTGCTGGAGCCGTCCCTGCCGCACGAGCGAGCGGAACGTCCGGTCGTCCTTCTCGTAGACGGCGTACGCCCGTACCGTGGCCTCGGCCGCCGCGCGCTCCCCGGGGAAGGTGATGTTGCGGAACTCGTCGCCGTAGGCACCGGTGAAGCGCAGGTCGGTGTGACGGGCGCGGTAGGCGGCCAGGGCGTCGGCGAGCCGGGCGTCGTAGGTGCCGAGGGTTGCCGCGGGCAGGGTGAGCAGGAGCTGCGAGGTGTCCTGGAAGGCCTGCTCGTACGTCCCGCGCCGGTCCGGGTCCAGCAGGTAGCGGCTCTCGTCGGCGTTGGCGTCGTACGACATCGCGCGGGCGCGGGACAGGGCGACGACGGAGTCGAAGGCGTCCCGGCGGGCGACCTTGAGGTCGTGGGCCTGCGCGGCCGTCACCGACCAGCCGAGCCCGCAGGCCGCGGCCACGCACAAGGTGGCGGCGGCGAGCCCCGGGTTGACTGTCCGGTGGAACCGGCGGGCGAGGCGGACCTGGGTGAGGACGAGGACGAGGAGCAGCGCGCCGCCGAGCGCCGCGAGGAGCGCGAGCCGGACCCGGGTCGCCCCGCGCGCACCGGTGTAGACGTCCTCGAAGGCGCCGTCGTTGTTCTGGCCCAGCCGCTGGGCGGCGGGCAGCAGGGACTGGCGCAGGAGGTCGGTCGCCGTGCGGTAGTTGCCGAGGGCGGCGGCCTTCTCCGCCGGGTGGAGGTCGTTCTCCAGCACCCGGCCGACGAGTTCCTGGTAGCGGGCGAAGTCGTCGTCGAAGCCGACGACGGTGGCGGTGGCCTTCGGGTCGCCCTGGGCGGCGGCGGCCAGGGTCTGGAGGTCCACCCCGACCGCGTGCCGGGCGCTGCCGTACAGCTTCAGAGCGGCGGAGTGCTGGGCCGGCATCGGGGCGAGGCCCCGGCCGCCGCTGGACAGCAGGAGGTTCGCGGCCTGGGCGTCCATGTCGTTGAGCGCGAAGTACAGGTCGTCGGCCCCGGTGACCCGGGGCGCGGCACGGTGGTCGACGCGGTCCCACGTCCCGGACGCGGCAAGCCCCGTGACCAGCAGCAGCGCCCCCACGGCGGCGGTCAGGACGAGGACCCCGGCGCGCAGCAGCCGCACCTCGCGGGGCACGGTGGTGCGCGGCCGGATCCGCCACCGTGCCCGCAGCGGCAGCAGTTCGGGAGCGGGCGGCTGCGGTGGACCGCCGTCGCCTTCGCCTTCGGTCGTCGCGGTCACCGGCGCCCCGGCCATGGGCGGGCCTCCCCCTCGCTCGGTCGAAGGCCCGTGCGTCCCCCGTAGGTCCGCCAGCCTCGTGCCGCGCCCGGGGCCGCGGCGCGGCCGTTGACGCCGCGCTGACGTCGGGGCCGGGCGTCTTGACGTATCCCTGACGAGGCGTCGGGCCGCCGGGGCGCGGCGCGTCGGGGCGTCAGAAGGCCGTCAGGAGGGGGCGGCGGCTCGTAGGGATCGCGTCAGGGACGGGCCCGCCGGGGCCGGGCGGCGGTTTCCTGGGGGGCGCGACGGACGGGGCACCGCCGTCGCGGGGCACACGGACGAGGAAGGAGGCGGCGCGCGGTGGCACGGAACGGGCGGGTCGTCGTCGGCGTCAGCGGGTCGCTGCTGAGCCTGGGAGCCCTGCACAGGGGCGTGGCGGAGGCCCGGGACCGGGGCGGTGTCCTCGTGGCGGTGCTCGCGTGGACGCCCGCGGGCGGTGAGGGCGCCTACCGCCGGGCGCCGTGCACACCGCTGCTCGCGGCCTGGGAGGACGCGGCGGCGGCACGCCTGGAGAACGCCTTCCGGAACGCCTTCGGCGGTCACCCGCGCGGTGTCCCGCTGCGGATGGTGACCGCGCGCGGTGAGCCCGGGACCGCCCTCACCCAGCTGGCCGACCGGCCCGACGACCTGCTCGTGGTCAGTACCGGCCGCCAGGGCGGCCTCGCCCGGCTCTTCCACGGCGGGGTGGCCCGCTACTGCCTGGCGCACGCGCGCTGCGACGTGCTCGCCGTCCCGCCGTCCGAGCTGATGCGCGGGCTGGACCGCCCCCTGGGGTCGCGCTCGGCGGCGTGACAGGCGGTCCGCCCGCACCGCGCGGCGGTCGTCCGGCGGCTTCGCACGAGGACGTCACCACGGCGGGGGCGCCGTGGTGACACCGGCCCGCCGCGCGGTCAGGGCTGGAGGCGGTATCCGACGCCCCGGTGGTTGAGCAGGTGGCGGGGGTGCGCGGGGTCGGGCTCCAGCTTCTGCCGCAGGGCGAGGAAGTAGGCGCGCAGGTAGTTCGTGTTGTCCGCGTGCTCGGGGCCCCAGGCCTGCCGCAGGATCTCCTGGCTGGTCACCAGCTCGCCGCTGTGGTGGATGAGGACCTTGAGCAGCCGCCACTCCGTCGGGGTCAGATGCGGCGCCGGGGCGTCGCCGTCGCCGGTGCGCCGCACGGTGCAGGCGCTCAGGTCGAGCGTCCACTCGCCGATGACCGTGACGGGGGAACGCTGCTGGGCGGCGGCGGGCCTGCGCAGCAGTGCCCGCACCCGCGCGAGGAGTTCCTTCATCGCGAACGGTTTGGTGAGGAAGTCGTCGGCCCCCTCGTCGAGCGCGGTCACCTTGTCGTCGGCGCCGGTCCGCCCCGACAGGACCATGATGGGCACCTGGCTCCACGCGCGCAGCGACCTGATCACCTGGTGGCCGTCGATCTGCGGCAGGCCGAGGTCGAGGATCACGAGGTCGGGCGGATTCCTGACGGCCTCCAGCAGGGCCTGCCGGCCGTCGTCGGCGAGGTCCACCGTGTAGTGGCTGGTGGTGAGGCCGATCTCCAGGGACCTGAGCACGGGCGCTTCGTCGTCCACGACGAGGATGCGGGTCACCGGCCCGCCTCGGCGGCGGGCGGCCGGGCGGCGAGCCGGTAGCCGACGGACGGGTCGTTCTGCAGGAAATGCCCGGATTCATCGTGCAGTTTCCTGCGTATGCGGTACGCGTAGACCTTGAGGTAGTGCGTCTCGCCGGCGTAGGCGGGACCCCAGACGTTCTCCAGGATCATCCGGCGGGTGCACACCTTCCCCACGTGGCGGGCGAGGAACGCCAGCACGTCGAACTCCTTGAGCGTGAGGTCCAGCGGCCTGCCGTGGTAGGTGGCCTCGCAGTGGACGAGGTCCAGGGTGAGCGGGCCGACGGTGAGTTCGGTGAGGTGGTCGGCGTCGCCGGTGCGGTGGCGCAGGGCCACCCGGAGCCGGGCGTCCAGTTCCCGCATCCCGAACGGCTTGGTCATGTAGTCGTCGGCGCCGTTGTCCAGGGCGTCGACCTTGCGGTCCTCGGAGCTGTCGGCGGACAGGATGATGATGGGCAGGTCGGTCCAGGCGCGGATGCGGGTGCAGACGCTCAGCCCGTCCACGTCGGGCAGGCCGAGGTCGAGCACGATCACGTCGGGTACGCCGACGGCCGCCGCGGCGAGTCCGTCCTTGCCGGTCTCGGCGGTGCGGACCTCGTGGCCGAGGGCTTCGAGGCCCACCCGGCAGGCGGCGAGCAGCGCGATGTCGTCGTCGACGACGAGGACGGTGGACACGGGGTGTTCTCCTCGGGCAGGCCGGCCGCGGTCGGCAGGGTGAAGGTGAAGCAGGCACCGCCGCCGGGCGCCTGCCCGGCCCAGATGCGCTGCTGGTGGGCCTCGACGAAGATCTTGGCGATGGCCAGTCCGAGCCCCGTGCCGGAGTCCGCCTCGCGCCGGAAGAAGAAGCCGAAGACGTCGTCGCGCAGGCCCGGCGGGACGCCGGGGCCCCGGTCGCTGACCGAGACCGTGACGGCGTCGGTGTCCGCGTCGCGGTAGGCGCGGACGGTGACGGGGGTCTCCCTCGGTGCGTAGCGGAAGGCGTTGTCGACCAGGTTGGTCAGCACCCGGCCGATGAGGACGGTGTCGATGTCGAGGACCGGCAGGTCCGGCTCGATGTCGGTGACGACGGGCCGCGGCGGCGGGCCGGGCAGGTCGCGCAGCACGGTGGCGACGAGTTCGGCGGCGGTGGTCAGGCTGGTACGCGGCCGCAGGACACCGGCCTGGACGCGGCTCATGTCGAGCAGATTGGTGACCAGCGCCGCCAGGCGGTCGGTCTGCGCGTCGACGAGCCGGGCGAGTTCGGTACGGGCCGCGTCCGTCAGCGCGGGCGCGAGGTCGTCGTCGGCCAGCACCGAGGACGACGCCTTGATCGAGGCCAGCGGGCCGCGCAGGTCGTGCGACACGGCGGCGACCAGTACGCGGGCCAGGTGCTCGACCTCCTCGGTGAGCCGGGCGTGGAGCACCTCCTCGCGCAGTTGGGCCCGCTCGACCGCGAGGGCGATCTGGTGGGCGAACAGCAGCAGCGGCTCCCGCAGCTGGGCGGTGAGCGTGACCCCGGAGATGGACAGCATCCCGATGGGGCGGCCCGCCGCCACCAGGGCGAGCTGCACCGGGTCACCGGGCGCCGCCTGCCCGGCGGGTGTGGCGAGCAGGTCGAGGTTCGTCACCTGCCCCGCGGCGGGGAACGCCCGCTGCGGGCCGGTGCCGCCGGGGTCGTCGCCGCAGGTCGCGGCGAGCCGGAGCTGCCCGTCGCCGTCGGGCAGCAGCAGCGCGACATGGCGGGCGTCGAGGGTGTCGGCCAGGCTGGTCACGACGACGCTGATCAGCTCGTGCAGCGGCCGGTCCTGGACGAGCTGGGTCGACAGGTCGAACAGGCGGCGCAGTTGCAGGCCCCGCTGCCGGGCGGCGGCCCTGGCCCTGTTCATGCCGTCCACGACCCGGGCGACGGGGAGCATGACCACCGCGTAGACGCCCAGCGCCGCCCAGTTCTCGCCCGCGCCCACGTCCAGGGTCAGGTAGGGCGGTATGAAGAAGAAGTCGTAGACCAGGAAACCGGCGACGACGCTGAGCACCCCGGCGAGGAAGCCGCCGGCGGCGACACCGACCACGACCGGCACGACGAGGACCAGCGCCATGGTGGTGATGCTCAGGTGGTCCCGCAGCGGCAGCATGGCGGCGGTCAGGGCGGCGATGCAGCCCAGCGCGGCGAGCGAGCCGACCAGGTTGCGGCGGGTCGCGTCGGTCATGCGGGTTCCCTTCCTGCGGCACGGGGGTCCGGGCCGGGATCTGCCAGCATCGCACGGGCATCCCGCGCGGCCGCGCCCAGGCCGGGGGCCCGGTCCTGGTCGCAGCCGCGCGGGAGTGGCGGTGTGCTATCGCTCCCCGGCCAGTGCCTCGTTGAGTTCGAGGACGTTGACGTAGGGGTTGCCGAGGAAGCCCCACTGCCGTCCGTGCACATGGCCGGCGACGAGTGCGCGGACCCGCTGCTCGGGAAGGTGCCTCGCCCTGGCGACCGCGGCGACCTGCGCGTAGGCGGCAGCGGCGCTGATGCCGGGGTCGATGCCGCTGCCGGAGGCGGCGACCAGGTCGGCGGTGGGGGTGATGCCCTGCTCGCGCAGGTCGGCTATGCGCTTGCGGTAGGTGTCGACCAGCACCTGGGAGCGCGGTCCGAGGTTGGAACCGCCGGTCGCGGTCGGGTCGTCGCCGTCGGGACGGCCCTGGAACCACTGCGGCCCCTTCCACTGCTGCCCGACCAGCGTCGAACCGTGCGGCCCGAGCGACCCGTCGGCCTGGTGGCGGAACAGCAGATGGCCGATGCCGGTCTCGGCCAGCGGATAGGCCAGTCCGAGAAGGACGAAGAAGATGGCCGAGACGGTCACTCCCCGCCGCAGATTCACCCACAACATGACGACTCCATGGTGATGTTCCGGTCCGGTCCCGCGCGGCGCGGGCGGTGCGGCCGTTCTCCGGCCGGGCGGTCAGTAGGCATGCACGGCGGTGAGCAGGAGGTCCACGAGCTTGATCCCGGCGAAGGGGATGACCAGCCCGCCGACGCCGTAGATCAGGACGTTGCGGCGCAGGATCGCCGTCGCGCCCGAGGCGCGGAAGCGGACGCCGCGCAGGGCGAGCGGGATCAGCGCGACGATGACCAGGGCGTTGAAGACGACCGCGGACAGCACCGCGGACGTCGGGCTGTGCAGCCGCATGACGTTGTAGGTGTGCATCTGCGGGAAGGTCGTCAGGAACAGCGCCGGGATGATGGCGAAGTACTTGGCGACGTCGTTGGCGATCGAGAAGGTGGTGAGCGCCCCGCGGGTCATCAGCAGCTGCTTGCCGATCTCGACGATCTCGATGAGCTTGGTGGGGTTGGAGTCGAGGTCGACCATGTTGCCGGCCTCCTTCGCGGCGGTGGTGCCGGTGTTCATGGCCACCCCCACGTCGGCCTGGGCGAGCGCGGGGGCGTCGTTGGTGCCGTCCCCGGTCATCGCGACCAGCTTGCCGCCGTCCTGTTCGGCCTTGATCAGCTGCAGCTTGCGTTCGGGGGTCGCCTCGGCCAGGAAGTCGTCCACCCCCGCCTCCTGGGCGATCGCGGCAGCGGTCAGCGGGTTGTCGCCGGTGATCATCACCGTGCGGATGCCGATGGCCCGCAGCTCGGCGAACCGCTCCGCGATGCCCTGCTTGACCACGTCCTTCAGCTCGATCACGCCGAGCACCCGCGGTCCGTCGGCGACCACCAGGGGGGTGGCGCCGGCCCGCGCGACCTGCTCCACGATCGGGTCCAGCTCCGCGGGCGGCTTCCCGCCCTGCTCGACGACCCAGCGCTTGACGGCGTCCGCCGCGCCTTTGCGGATACGCCGGTCCGCGGTGTCCAGCCCCGACATGCGGGTGGTCGCGGTGAACGGGACGAAGGTGTGGGAGGGGCCCAGCTCGCGCTCGCGCAGCCCGCAGCGCTCCTTCGCCAGGACGACGACGGACCGCCCCTCCGGGGTCTCGTCGGCCAGTGACGCCAGTTGGGCGGCGGCGGCGAGGTCGTCCTCGCCGTGCCCGCCGACCGGGTGGAACGCCGAGGCCATCCGGTTGCCGAGGGTGATGGTGCCGGTCTTGTCCAGCAGCAGCGTCTGCACGTCGCCCGCGGCCTCGACCGCGCGCCCGCTCATCGCGAGCACGTTGCGCTGCACCAGCCGGTCCATGCCCGCGATCCCGATCGCCGACAGCAGCGCCCCGATGGTCGTCGGGATCAGGCAGACCAGCAGCGCGACCAGGACGACCACGGATATGTGCGCGCCGAAGACGCTCGCCATCGGCTGCAGGGTGACGACGACGGGGACGAAGATGAGCGTGAGGGCGGCGAGCAGGATCGACAGTGCGATCTCGTTCGGCGTCTTCTGCCGCTTGGCGCCCTCGACGAGGCGGATCATCCGGTCGAGGAAGGTCTGCCCCGGTTCCGCGGTGATCCGGACGAGGATCCGGTCCGAGAGCACCCGGGTGCCTCCGGTGACCGCGGAGCGGTCGCCGCCGGACTCGCGGATCACCGGCGCGGACTCACCGGTGATCGCGGACTCGTCGACCGACGCCGCGCCCTCGACGACGTCGCCGTCGGAGGGGACGACGTCCCCCGCCTCGCAGACCACGACGTCCCCGACGCCCAGTTCGGCCGCCGCGACGAGCCGCTCGGTGCCGTCGCCCGGCACCAGCAGCCGGGCCTGCGTCTCGGTGCGGGTACGGCGCAGGGTGTCCGCCTGCGCCTTGCCCCGGCCCTCGGCCATCGCCTCGGCGAAGTTGGCGAACAGCACCGTCAGCGCCAGCCACACCGTGACCAGCCAGGTGAACACGCTGGGGTGCGCGACCGCCTCGACCAGGGTCACCACGGTGCCGATCAGCACCACGAACATGACCGGGTTCCTGATCTGCGTCCGCGGGTCCAGCTTGCGGACCGCGTCCACCGCGGCCTGCCGCAGGATGTGCGGGTCGAACAGGCCGCGCCCGTTCACCACACCGCGCGGTCCTCGTGGTGCGTCGGGCCCCACGTCCGGCGTGTCGAGGACAGAGACGTCCGACATCACAGTTTTCCTTTCCACACACGCGACGACCGCGTTGACAGGGGTGTTCGGCGTTCGGCGGGCACCGGCTCACGCACCCGGGAAGAGTCCGTGGCTGACCTGTTCGACCAGCGGCCCGAGGGCCAGCGCCGGGAAGAAGGTCAGCGCGCCCACGATCAGGACCACGCCGGTGAGCAGGCCGACGAACATCGGCTTGTCGGTGCGGAAGGTGCCCAGCCCGGCCGCGACGGGCTTCTTCGCCGCCAGGCCGCCGGCCAGCGCCAGCACCGGGATGATCATCCCGAACCGGCCGAGCAGCAGCCCGATCGTGCCGGTGATGTTGTAGAACGGGGTGTTCGCGCTCAGGCCGCCGAACCCGGAGCCGTTGTTGTTGGTCTGCGACGTGTAGGCGTAGAGGATCTCCGAGAAGCCGTGCGGCCCCCCGTTGAGCGGTCCCGCCCTGCCCGCGCCGACCGCGGCGGCCACCGCGGTCAGCACCAGCACCGTGACCGGCATGACCAGGACCCCGAGAGCGGCGAGTTTCACCTCTCTGGCCTGGATCTTCTTGCCCAGGTACTCCGGTGTCCGCCCGACCATCAGCCCGCCGATGAACACCGTGATCACCGCGAACAGCAGGATCCCGTACAGGCCCGTGCCGACGCCGCCGGGGCTGACCTCGCCCAGCATCATGCCGGTCAGCATCGCGAAACCGCCGACGGGCGTGTACGAGTCCGCCGCCGAGTCCACGGAGCCCGTGGACGTCTGGGTCGACGTCACGTTGTACAGCGCGGAGGACGGGACGCCGAACCGGCTCTCCTTGCCCTCCATGTTGCCGGTGCCGCTGTCGCTGACGCTCGTGGACGCCATGGCCGGGCTGCCCTGGTGCTCGGCGACCGTCGCCATCGTCAGCCAGCCCGCGAAGAGCACGGTCATCACGGCGAGGATCGCCAGGCCCTGGCGGGTGCTGAAGACCATCTTGCCGAACACGTAGGTGAACGCCACCGGGATGCACAGGATCAGCAGGACGGACATCAGGTTGGTCAGCCCGGTGGGGTTCTCCAGCGGGTTGGCACCGTTGGCGTTGAAGAATCCGCCGCCGTTCGTGCCGAGTTGCTTGATGACCTCCTGCGAGGCCATCGGACCGCGGCCCAGCAGCTGGTGCGCCCCGTTCAGCGAGTCGTGGACCGGCACCGCGCCGGCCATGGTCTGCACCGCGCCCTGCCCGATGAAGACGATCGCCGCCACGAACGCGATCGGCAGCAGCACGTAGAGGGTGCCGCGGACGAGGTCCACCCAGAAGTTGCCGATCGTGGCCGAGTCCTTGCGGGCGAAGCCGCGCACGAGCGCGATGGCCACCGCCATTCCCACCGAGGCGGAAAGGAAGTTCTGCACCGCCAGCGAGCCCATCTGCGACAGATAGGACATCGTCGTCTCACCGGAATACGACTGCCAGTTCGTGTTCGTCACGAACGACACCGAGGTGTTCCACGCGGTGTCCGGCCGTACCGCGCCGAAATGCTGCGGATTGAACGGCAGGGACCCCTGGAGCCGGAATATCCCGTAGGTGACGAGCAGCGCCACCGCGCTGAAACCGACCACCGACGCGGCATAGCGCTGCCATGTCTGCTCCGCGTCCTGCGACACCCCCAGCGACCGGTAGACCGGCCTTTCCAGCCATCTCAGCCAGCGGGAACGCCCTTCGTACACCGCGACCATGTAGGCGCCCAGAAAGCGCCAGCACAATCCCAGCACGGCGACCATCACCACGACGGTCCATGCGAACGCCATCAGAAACGCTCCGCTTTGAACAGTGCCACGCCCAGATAGCCGAACATGACGACCGACAACACCAGCAACACCACGTCCGTCGCGCTCACACCCGCTCCAAGCACCACGTCAGGCCGAGCATCGCGGCGACGAAACCGGCGATCCCGATCACAACCCAGATATCTCCCATGGGCGCAGCATGGCGCCGCGCCCGGTGGCGGCGGGGTGAACGCGTCCGGGGCGCCGGTGGAGTAGAGGTGAACGAGGCGCCCGGGGCGGTCCGCCCCTGGCCCCGGCCGGTGTCGCCGCGCCCGCTAGCGCGCGGCCCGCCGCGGTGTTCCGGCGGCGGGCACGTCCGGGCGGGCCGGGAGCGGCGGGGCCTTCGGCGGCCGGGCGGCGGTCCCGAGCAGGCCCGCCCACAGGCGGGCGCGGCCGGTGCGGTCGAGGGCCTCGTGGGCGGCGAGGAGGCCGCCGGTGACCGAGCCGACGAAGCCCCCGGCCAGGCAGTCCTGGCCGGACAGGAAGAGGCCGTCGATACCGGTGCGCGGGCGGATCCAGTCGGCCGTTCCCGGGGTGCGCCCGTCGCCGAAGGAGGCCACGTCCTTCGCGAGGCCGTAGAGGCTGCCGCCGGGCCAGCCGGTGAAGTGCTCGGCGGTCAGCGGGGTGCCGAGTTCGTGGTGGGCCACCCGGCCCCTGGTGCGGGGCAGGCGGCGGTGGAGCAGGCCGAGGAGCTGTGCGGTGAGGTCGGCCTTGAGGGCGAGGTAGGCCGGGTCGCGGTGGTGCCACCGGGAGCCGTGGAAGGGCGCGAACAGCTCGGGGCGCACGTAGGCGAGGATCTCGCCGGTCGAGCGGCCCGGGTGGCGCGCGCTCCAGGTGGGGTCCTTGGCGCAGGCGAAGGAGAGGAAGCAGCCGCTGGTGCGCCCGCCCGCGCCGTCGAAGAAGGCGTCGCAGTCCTCCTCGGTGACCAGCAGATTGTGCCGGGGCAGGCCGAGTTCGGCGGGATCGCCGTCGAGGCCGAGGAAGAGCAGCACGAACGGGGATCCGCGCCGCATGCCGTCCAGGCGGTCGGCGCGGCCGTCGGGGATACGCGGCAGCAGGGTGCGGTAGGTGTGGTGCGCGCCCGCCGCGCTGACGACCACCGGTGCGCGCACCCGGGTGCCGTCCGCGAGCGTCACACCGGTCGCCCGCCGCCCTTCCAGGTCGATCCGGGCGACCGGCGCCCGTACGAAGACCTCGCCGCCCGCGGTACGGATCGGCTCCAGCATCGCGCGGGCGATGGCGGTGCTGCCGCCCACCGGGTACCAGGCCCCGGTCCGGAAGTGCTCGAACATCACCGCCAGGAGGAAGAACGGCAGCCGGGCGGTGGAGTCGGCCAGCAGCAGCGCGCTGCGGGTCAGCAGTGCCTGCCGCAGCCGCCCGTCGCCGATCAGCTCCTCCACCACCTGCCGGGCCGGCCGCATCGCCTCCGCCGGTACGGCCGCCGCCCGGACGAGCCGTCCCAGCCGCCGCGCCAGCGGGCCCGACAGACGGCCCAGCGCGAGCGCGGGGAGCACCGTGCGGCACCGTCCGACGAGTGCGAACAGCGCCTCGATCCCGGCCCGTTCGGCGGGGAAGCGGGCGACCAGCGCCTCCCGGTGGGCGTCGAACCCGACGGGCGCGCGGTGGACCTCGCCCGCCAGCCAGTACTCCTCGTACGGGTCGCCGAGCGGGGCCCACCGCAGGGCGCCGCCGGTCAGGTAGTCCGAGAGCACCCGGACCGGCTCGCGCCGCCCCAGCTGGCCCACGTAGTGGATCCCGACGTCCCACTCCCAGCCGCGCCGCCGGTAGGCGTGGGTGTAGCCGCCCGCGGTGTAGTGCTGCTCGAAGACCGCGACACGGCGCCCCTGCCGGGCCAGGCACACCGCGGTGGTCAGCCCGCCGACTCCGGACCCGACCACCACGGCGTCGTACGCGTCCGCCACCGCGCCTTGCGCGGGCGGCCGCCCCACCAGCACTCGGTTCGCCACGTCCACCGCTCCCTTCCGCACGGGCGGACGAGCGCCGCCCCGTACGGCCGGGGTCCGCCGCCCGGTGGAACGCGGTGGCCGGCCCGGGGTTACGGCCGCCCGCCCGCCGCCACCTGAACGCCGCCCGGCGCGGCGGCGGTGCCGAGCGCGGGGGCGCGAGGGCGCGCGGGCGGGGCGGCGGTGAGCGCCGGCGGACGGGCGGGGGCAGTGGGCGTCAACACGGCGCGAGCTGCGGGTGATTGCGCAGAGCATCCGAGTAGATGCGGTGAGTGAGGGGTACTCAGTTGGGTGTGAGCGGGTGCAAACCGGGCGTACGGGCTCGGCCTTCGCGTTCGGCACCTCCCGACCGATGTCCGACACACAGGGGATGCAGATGGAAGACGTCAAGGACGAGGCAGTGACCGACGGTCCGGACGCCACGGACGAGCCCGACGAGCTGGACGAGCTGGACGAGCTCGACGACGTGGCCGAACTGGACGACGTGGACTTCGTGTTCGAGGAAGTCGAGAGCAAGATCGCGCCGCTCGCGCTCGCGACCGTCTGACGGACGGGCGCGCGGGGCGCGGGCAGCGAACGCCGGTAATCCACACGGGGGTGGCAGGTGGCAGGGGAGACGTCAGCGCTGGAGATCGACCTCGGGACGGGTCCGTCCGAGGGGTTCGCGGGGCTGCGGCGGGCGATCGGCGCGCTGCGGGACGCGGGCGCCGACTTTGGACCGCTGAGCCGGCTGCGGCCGGGCGAATGGGAGGTCCTGGCACCCCCGTGCGGAACGTCCGGCGGCGGGCAGCCGCCGGGCCTGCTGGACGAGACGACGATCCCCGCCTCCGAACGGCGGCTGCACCGCGAGTCGGAGCACACCTTCCGGGTGCTGTCGGCAGCGGCCGTGGCCCTCTGCCGGGGATCACAGGAAGTGGGCCGCCCCGTGCTCCTGCGCGGCACCGGCACCACCGATCTGCCGACGCTGCGCGGCCTGATCCGCACCGCCGAGTACCAGCGGGCCACCGGCGTCGGCACCCTCACGATCGCCCCGGCGGAGGACACCGGGGCGGGCCCGGCGGACGGCGGGCCGCTCGACTTCCGCGCCGAACGGACCCGCTGCCTGCGGCTCGCGGGCGCCGCGCCGCTCCCCCCGGGCAGCAGGCCCCGGGCCGCAGGGACGCCCCCGGCGGCCGCCGCCACGGCCGAGGGCCGGCTCTTCCACCAGGCCCTCGACACCTCCGCCGACGCGGTGGACCGGCTGCGGGCGGCCGTGCAGTACCTCCTGCTCGCCTTCACGAGCGCCAACTGGGAGGGCGCGGCGCTGGTCGCCGCCGGATGCCTTCCGCTGACCGACACGCTGCCGCCGGGTGCCACCGCCCGGCTCGCGGACGGTCTGACGGCGCACGGCACCCAGGCGTTCGAGCTGGAGCCGGAGATCTTCCGGCACCCCGCCGACGTCCGCGCCTTCCTGCTCAAGGCACTCGGCATCCAGGCCACCTTCCGTGAGCGGCACGACGACGCGGTGGTCTGGTTCCGCGCCATGCGCGCCACGGACGGGCCGCTCTCCCCCGAAGCCCTGGGCCAGTCGCACCTGCTGGCCGCGCTGACCCTCGTCAAACGCCGCAACGCCCTCACCGAGGCGGTGGGCGAGGTGGAGGCGGGGCTGGCGGCGCTGCCGGCCGCGCCGGGCGAACCCGACTCCGTCCGCCGGGAGCGCGGCTGGCTGCACAATCTGCGCGGGCTCACCCTGACCGTGCAGCGCGACCTGGTCGGGGCGCTGCGGCACGAGCAGGAGGCCTGGGCGAGCCTGCAAGGCCTGACCGACCCCAGCTCGGTGCATCTGCGGGTGAACCTCGTCTCCAACATCAGCGTGCTCCAGGAGAAGGCGGGCAAGCACGCCCAGGCCCTGCGCACCTGGCAGCGGTTCGGCGGCTCCGGCTTCACCACGGACACGAAGTTCGTCAAGCACCACGCCTACCGCGCCGGAGGGCTCTCTCTCGCCGTCGGCGACGCGGACGGCGGCACCGCGCTGCTGCGGCAGACGCTGGACCGGTGCCGGGACATGACCGACGACTTCCATGTCTTCGAGGTCTCCGCCGAACTGGGCGCCCTGCTGCTCGGCCGGGGCGACACCGCGGCCGCCGCCGGGTACTTCGAGGAGGCGAACAGCGCCGCGACCGCCCTCGGCGACCCCTACCGCACCGCGCTGGCCCGCACCGGCCGCGCGCTCGCCGCCGGGCGCCCGCCCGCCGCCGCGCTCGGGGAACTGGCTCTGCGCAGCAGCACCAACGCCTCCCGCGCCGAGGCCCTGGCCGCATGCGTACGGGCGGGGAGCACCGACCGGGCACGCGCCCTGCTGCCGGCCGTACGCACCAAGCTCAACCGCCCCTTCGACCTGGTGAACTTCTGATGGCCCCCGGCGAGCCCCCGCCCTGGCGGCTGGTCCCGCGCTTCCTGCTGCGCCGGGCCGGATTCGGGTTCGACCTGCTGGAGCCGGTGGGCGACGCGCGCGTGGCGGACGCGGCAACCGCCTACCGGGCGGCCGTGCGCGGGTGCGAGACGGCGCGTCAGGAGCTGCTGCGCCGCCGGCTGCCGGCCGCCGTCGCCGCGGCGCGGGCCGCCGAGGACGGGACGGCGCTGCGGGCGCTGTCCGCGCTGCGCTCGGCCGCGGGCCGCCGCCGCCAGCCGGGCGGCAAGGCGGCCCTCCTGGAGCGGCCCTTCCCGGCGGAACTGACCGCCGCTGTCGACGGCTACACGCTCGCCCTGGCGGAGCGCGGACGGGCGGCGGACCGGCTCACCGCCGCGCTGGGCGACGAACGGGACGCACGGCCCGCCCGGCTGCGCGGCTGCCTGGACACCCCGGTCCTGGACGCGGTGCTCCAGCTCGCCCCGTCCTTCTACGACAGCCTCGTCCGCTGGGCCGACCAGCAGCACGCGACCGGCGGCGCCCGTGAAGGGGCCCTGCTGCGCCGCCTCTACCTCTACCTCCAGCGGCTCGCCGCGAAGAACGAGACCACCAGCTTCTTCGGCCCGCTGGTGCACGGCGTCGTCGTACCGGAGGACAGCGGCGTGCGGTTCGGGCCGCAGGCCCCCGGCGGGGTGCGCCGCACCGAGGCCTTCCTGGCGTTCTGGGCGGTCGACGCGCTCGCCCGGCGGATCGCGGCCGATCCGCTGGTCCGTCCGCGGATCCCCGTCGAACGGGTCGCCGCCGTACGGGTGGACGGCGAGGTGCTGGGGCTGCCCACCGGCAAGCGGGTGCGGCTGACACCGGCCCTGGCGCGGCTGGCCGCGTGCGTGGACGGGACCGCCTGCGCCGGGGACCTCGCGCGCGCCGCGGAGCTGCCGGTGGCCGAGACCGACCGGCTGCTGGCCACGCTGGAGCGGCTCGGCGCGGTGCGCGTCCGGCCCGAGCCCGCCTCGACCGCGCCGCTGCCCTTCGGCGAACTGCTCGCCTTCGCCGACGTCCACGCCGCCGGTACCGGCTGGCCGGAGCGGCTGCGCGCCCTCCACGACCGGCTGGAGCGGTACGGCCGGGCGCCTGACCCGGCCGCGCGCCGCGCCGAACTCGACGCGCTGGAGCGGATGTTCACCGACATCGCGGCCGTGCCGCCACGCCGCTCCGGCGGCCGGATGTACGCCGACCGCATGGTCGCCTACCTCGACTGCGAGGGCGACCTCGGCCCCGTCCGCCTGGGCGCCGACCTCGCGGAGCGGATCACCGCCGAACTGGCCCCGGTCCTCGACCTCGGCGCGCTGTTCGGCGAGCAACTGCACCGGGCGCACCAGCGGCTGGCATCGGAGGTGCTGGAGGCGGCCGGTGTGCCGCGCATGCCGTACGACGCCTTCGTCCGCGCCATCGGCGCGAGCGCCGCCGCGGGCGGGCTCGCCCCCCATCTGGCGGCGGCCCGTGACCTGCACGACCGGCTGGCCGCCCTGGTACGCGACCGGACGCGGGACGGCGTCGCGGTCCTCGCCCCGCAGGAGCTGCGCGCGCTCGGCGCGCCGGACCGGCGGCCCCGCTTCGCCAGCCCCGACATCCTGCTCCGGGGGGAGACCGACGGGGGCGGTGACCACGGCGGCCCCGCCCTGGTGCTCGGCGAGGTCCACCCGTACATGTTCGCGTGGGGCTCCCAGGGCCGGTTCAGCCCCGACCCGGAGGGCCTGCAGCGGGACTGCGCCGCCGACCTGGAACCGTGGGGCGGCCGGGCGGCGATGGCCACCGTGCTGCGCCGCCGGGCCCACAAGGGGCTGGTCTCGGCCGCCTTCCCGGGGCGCTTCGTCGAGGTCACCGCCCGGTCCGGCGCGGCGGGCCGGAGCGTGCCCGTCACCGCGCTGCACGTGGAGCGCGACGCCTCCGGCCGGGTGCGGCTGCTGGAGGGCGACCGCGAACTGGTGCTGTACGCGGGCGAGAACGACCACCCGCACCTGGCCGCCTTCGCCCCGCCGCCCGCCCTGCGCCTGCCCCTGGTCCGGTTCGGGGACGAGGCACCGCGGGTGGTGGTCGGCGAGCTCGTCGTGCAGCGCGCCTGCCGCTGGCTGCCCGCCCGGCTGATCGCCCCGCCCGGCGGCACGCCCTCGGCCGCCGCGGCCTATCTGCGGGTCCAGGAGCTGCGCGCCACCCGCGGCCTGCCCCGCTGGGTCTACGCGCGGATCAGCTCCGAACCGAAACCCGTCTGCCTGGACCTGGACGCCCCGCTCGCCGTCGAGGTGCTGGTGACGCTGGCCGCGGCGGCGGGCGACGAGCCGGTCGCCCTCACCGAGATGCTGCCCGAGCCCGGCGCCCTGTGGCTGCGCCGGCAGGGCCGTCCCACCACCTCCGAACTGCGGATCGCGCTCACCAGGGCGGGTACGCGATGAGCGGCGGCCTGGCGCGAGGGCCCGCCGGCACCGGGGACGCGGGGGCGGGCTCGTGGGTGCTGCTCCCGACGCTGGTGGTGCGCTCCGCCGGATTCCCCTGGGATCTGCTGGACACGCTGGTGTGGCCGCGCACCGCCTGCGCGGTGGAGGAGGTGTGCGCCGCGCGGGAGGCCCTGCGGGAGCTGGCGGCGCAGGCGCTGCCGACCGGCCGGCTCTCCCGCGGCCAGACCGCCCGGCTCCGCAACCTGCGGCCGCTCGGCCCCGACGCCCCGCTGGCCGCCGACTGGCTGGCCGCCTGGAACGGGCTGGCGGGACGGCTCGCCGCCGCCGAAGAAGAGCTGGTCGCAGCCCGGGAGGCGGACACGGCCGGAGCCGCCGGGGCGCTGCGCACCCTCACCGCCGACCCGCGCTTCCGCGACGCCGTCGTGTGCTCCCACCCCGGGGTCCACCGGGATCTGTGCGCCGCCGACGGCCGGGAGCCCGGCACCCGGCTGCGCCGTCAGATCGCCGCCTACGCCCAGCGGTTCGCCGCCAAGTGCGAGACGATGAGCTTCTTCGGTCCCGTCAACTACGCGCTGCTCGACCGCGCCCAGCCCCTCACCGATCCGGAGTGGGAAGGCGGCGGCACCTGCCCGCAGCGCCGCGCCTACCCGGCCGCGTGGATCTGGGACGCGCTGCGCACCCGGTATCTGGCCGACCCCGAGCGGGCGGCGCGGCTGGTGCCGCGCCGCAAGACGCTGCGCCGGGCCGAGGCGGCGCTGCGCGGCGAGCCCGCCGCGCTGCGGGTGCACGAGGCGGCGGACGGCCGGCGCACTCTCGGCGAGATCGGCCGGGCGGCGGGGCTGAGTCCGTCCGAGGCCGCGCGCGCCCTGGCCGTGGCGCTGGAGCGCGGTGTGCTCGGCTGCGACGCGCTGCCCGCCGACACCGACCCCGACCCGGTCCGCGCGCTGCTCGCCCGCTCCCCCCGGGATCCGGGACTGCGCGCCGTCGCCGAGCTGCTGGACCGCTTCCCCGCCGCCGCGCCCGGCGACAAGGCCGCGCTGCTGGCCGAACTCCCCGCCCTCGCGGGGGCGGAGCGGGGGCCCGCCGCCGACCGGGGCAAGTTCTACAACGACCGCTCGCCGGTCCACGAGGCGGCCGTCGGAAGCCTGCGGCTCACCGTCGGCGGCGCACTCGCCGAGGACCTGCGCACCCGGGTGCCCGCCGCGCTCGACGCGCTGGCGATGGCCGCGCGCCGCACCCGGCAGGCCGCGAACCGCGCGCTGGCGCGCTCGCTGGGCAGCGGCACCTTCCCGCTGACCCGGGTGGTGCGCGAGCACTCCGCCTTCCCCGTCACCCCCGACCCGTGGTTCACCGAGGTGGTCGCGGCGGCCGTCGCCGAATCCCCCGCAGCGGCCGACATCGACCTCGCGCCCGCCCTGGCCGCCGCGCCGCGCCTGCCCGTGGGCAGCCCGGCGGACTGCCTGCCGGTGCTGTGCTCGGTGGACGTCATGGTGGCCGCGTCCAGCCTCGCCGGCTACCGGCCGGGGAACACCCCCCTGGTGGTCGGTGACGTGCACGACGCGCCGCTGCTCACCCCGTGGGCGCTCCAGTTCCACCCGCGCGGGGCCGAGGTGGTCGCCGAGCGGGACCGCGCGCTGGCCGCCGTGCTGGGGCCGGTGCAGGCGCTCAGCGTGGTGGCCCGGCGCAGCACCGGCCTGCCACCGCTGCGCTTCCCCGGCAGGCTGCTGGAGCTCGGCGCGGTCCGCGGTCCGGGCGAACGGGTCTGCCTGGACGAGCTGTTCGTCGTCAGCGACGGCCGCAGGGCCCGGCTGCGCGCCCGCGGTGTCCCCGGCGAACTCCACTTCCACAACGGCGAGCTGGACAGCCCGCTGCACACCGCGCTGGCGCTGCCGCGGCTGCGGCCGCCGGTGCTGCCCGACGTCCCGTACCTGCCGCGGCTGCGGCACGGCAGCGTGGTCCTCGCCCGCCGCCGCTGGCGGCTCGACGCGGACGTGCTCGGGGAGGCCCTCGGCGCGGCCGACCCGGTGGAGCGGCTCACCCGGCTGCGCGAGCGGACCCGCTCGGCGGGCATGCCCCGCGCCTTCTTCGCCAAGGCCCCGCACGAACGCAAGCCCGTCTACGTCGACACCGCCGCCCCGCTGCTCGTGGACGGTCTGGCGCGGCTGGCACGCGGCGCCGAGCGGGTGTACGCGACGGAGGTGCTGCCCGGCCCCGACGCACTGTGGCTGCGGTCCGGCCAACGGCGGCACGCGGCGGAACTGCGCTGCGTCTACCTGGAGCGGGGGGCACCGCGATGAACACGCCCGCACCGCCCGTTCCGGTGATCCCGCCGCTCCTGGACCCGACGCCCGCCTTCGGCGGAAGGCCGGCCGAGCGGGCGGGCAACCTCAACACCGCCTTCCGGCAACGGCCGTGCACCTCCGGCACGGCCCCGGCACACGCAGCGGCGGGTGCGGCAACGAGCACGACCGCACCGCCCCTCCCGACGCCCGCCTTCGACCGACGACCGAGCCAGCGGACGGCCGACCCCAACACCGCCTTCCGGCGACGACCGTGCACCTCCGGCACGGCCCCGGCACACGCGGCGGCGGGTGCGGCAATCAGCACGCCCGCACCGCCCCTCCCGACACCGGCCTTCGACCGACGACCGGGCCAGCGGACGGCCGACCCCAACACCACTTTCCGGCAACGGCCGTGCGCCCCCGGCACGGTCCTGGCACACGCGGCAGCGGGTGCGGCAACGAGCACGACCGCACCGCCCCTCCCGACGCCCGCCTTCGACCGACGACCGGGCCAGCAGACGGCCGACCCCAGCACCGCCTTCCGGCAACGGCCGTGCACCTCCGGCACGGTCCCGGCACATACGGCCCAACCGCGCCGCGCCCACCCGGAACGGGAGGCACGACGATGAGCACTCCCCCACCGCCCCTCCAGGTGATCCCGCCGCTGCTGGACCCCACGCTGACCTTCGACGGACGGCCGGGCGAGCGGACGGCCGACCTCAACACCGCTTTCTGGCAACGGCTGTGCGCCCCCGGCGCGGTCCTGGCACACGCGGTCCGGCTGGATTCTCCGCAGGCCGAGGAGGGAGCGGCGGGTGCGGGGCCGGAACGCGGTACCGCGTGCCTGCTGGCGCTGGCCGCGGCGGACGCGCTGGGCGAGCCCGCCGGTTCGGCGGCGCATCTGCTCGGGCTGGCCGCGGCCGCCCGGGTGCGGGGCGCGGGTGACGCGGGTCTGACCGTCGCGGTGGACGACGTCCACCTGGTGACCGGCTCGACCCAGTCCAGCGCCGACGTGGCGCGGGCCGCCGCGCGCAGCACCCTCATGCTGCCCGAGGTCGAGGCGGGCGCGGCGCTACTGCGGGCAGCGGGGCCCGGAGTGCGTGTGATCGTCCATGCCGACCAGCAACTCCCCGCCGTCCTCGGCATCCTGGGCCGGGCGCCCGCCTGCGCGCCCGTCCTCACCGGCGCGTTCATCCGCGACCACGTGGCGGCCCTGCGCCGGGTGCCCGCGCTGGCCGCGGCCCGGCTGCTCCCCGAGGCGCCCGAGCTGCCCGGCGCCCGGATCGGCGGTCTCGTCCCCGCCGGGCGGGACGCGTCGCGGGGCGTGTCGCGGGACGCCGTGTGGGTCACCGAGGCGGATTCCGTTCCGGCCGCCGGGCCGTGGGCGGGCTGGCTGGACGCCGCCGGGGCCGCGGGACTTGACCCGGGTCGGCGGGAGCGCTGCGTGGGCCTGGTGGTCACCGTCGCCCGGCTGGACGAGTGGGACCGCGCGTGGGACGCCGCCGGCGGCCCGTACGACCTGCGGCATGTGGCCGTGCTGGGCCGCCGGGTGCCCGTCGCCCTCGATCTGCTGGCCGGAGCGCCGGGGGTGACGTACGAGGACCTCGACCGCGCGGTGGCCCTCGCGGCGGGCAGCGGCGTACGGATCGCGGGCTGCCGCCCCTTCCGGCTGGCCGCAGGTCACCCGGGCGGGGCCTGGGCCGGTGTCCCGGTGCACACCGCCGCCGAGCCCGGTCACGACCTCGCCCGCTGGGCCGCGTCCGCCACCGCGCCGGACACCGCCGCGGGCCCCTACCTCGACCGGCTGGCCCGGCAACACCCGCTCTTCCCCGGGCGGCTGGCCGCCGCGCTGTTCGCGGCGGACGGGCACCCGGCGGACGGCGGGACGTCCTGGAACCCGGTCGTCCGCCAGGTGCGCACCCGGCACGCCGCCCCGCCGGGCACCGCACCGGGCGACTTCCTGGTCGACCTGCGCACCGGCCGGATGAACCGGCTGAGCGTCCCGCTGGCCGCCCTGACCACCGCCCTGCGCCGCGGCGGCCCCGCCGCCTCCGGCGCGCTGCGGCGCCTGCCCGGCCCGCGGCGGGCGGCCCTGCTCGCCGCCCTGCGCACGGCAGGGGCCCTGCTGCCCGACGGGAGGCCCACCGATGCGGCGTGACTGGAGCCTGGGCCCGGTGTTCGTGCTGCGGCACGCCGGGATGCCGTTCGACTGGCTGGAGGGGCTGGGCGCCGGTCCCGCGCTGCTCACGGCCGCCGACGAGGTGCTGGCCCGCGCGGACGCGCTGCTCGCGGCCGCCGCCGTAGGCGGGCGCGTCCCGCAGGGCGTCGAGGCGGCGGTGCGGCGGCTGGAGCCCGCCCTGCTGCCCCGGACGACCGCCGGGTGGGAAGCCGCGGCCGACCGCTGGTCCGGCGCGGTGCGGCGCTATCTGGCCGCCTTCGAGGACGCCCAGGAGGCGGCCACGGCGGGGCTCGCCGCACTGCTCCGCCGGCCGGAGGTCCAGGAGGCGGTCCACCTGTCCAACCCCGACGTCCACCGCAACATGCTGGAGCCGTTCCTCGCCCGTGGCGGGCCGCTCAACGCCGCCCGCCGCCGCGCCCGGCGCCAGCTGTACACCTACCTTCAGCGGTTCTGCGCGAAGAACGAGACGGTCAGCTTCTTCGGGCCGATGGGCTACGGCCGGACCGTCCCCGGCGACCGGGTGGTGCTGCGCACCGGCCTGCCGCGCCGCCGGGAGGTGTTCCTCGCCTCGTGGGCGGCCCGCGAGCTGGCCGCCGCGATCGCGGGCGACCCGCGGCTGCGGACCGTCCTGCCCTTCCGGCCCACCGGGCGCCCGGCGGCCACGGTTGACGACACCGCGGCGCTGCGCGCGGTGCCCGCGGACGGCGCCGCGCTGCCCGCCCTCGCCGCCGCGCTGGGCAGGCCCCTGCGGGAGACGGCCGTCCGGCTGGGAAGGCTCGTCGCCCAGGGGGCGCTGGAGTTCGGCGTCGCGGCCGGGCCGTACGACCTCGACCCGCTGGGCACCATGCTGGACGGCCTGGGCCGGATGCCGGAGGCGGCCTCCCGCACCTCCTGGCCGGCCGTCGTGCGCGAACTGCGCGACCTGCTCGCCGAGGTCGCGGACACCCCGTTCCCGGCCAGGAGCGCCGTGGTCGCCCGGCTGGAGGACGCCTTCACCGCGGCGACGGGGAAGCCCGCGCGGCGCGGCGCGGGGGCGGTCTACGCCGATCGCGCGGTCTTCTACGAGGAGTGCTCCTCGCCGTTCGCCCTGGAGGTGGGCGAAGGGGTCGCCGCCGGGTGGGGGCGCGCGCTGGCCGCCGCCCTGGAGCTGTCCACCGCGCACGGCGCCGAGGTGCAGACGGCTGCCCGCCGCCGGGTCGCCGCGGCCCTCGGCGCGTCCCCGGCCGGGGCGTCCCCGGCCGGGGCGTCCCCGGACGGCGCGGACACGCCGGACGGGCCCGTCGAACTGACCTTCCGCGCCTACGCCGAACGGCTGTCGGGCGTCTTCGACCCGGGCGGCAGCCGGTTCGCCGCCGACCACGTTCCCCGGTACCCGGCCGCCGGGGCGGAGAAGCTGGTGGCGCAGATGGTCGCCGCCGCGGAGCGCCTCCCCGGTGACCGCTACGCGGTGATCGACCTGTGCCCGGCGGCCGCGGACACCGACGGCCTCGCCGGTGCCGAGCTGGTGCTCGGCCGGTGCCACCACCATCTGCTGACCGACGGCTGGCTGGCGACCATGGCCCCGGACCGGGAGGCGTTCGGCCGCGCCGCCGCCGAGTGGCTGGCCGGGCACCCGCACGTGGTGGGCCTCGACGTGGGCCGCCGCAACAAGGGCTACTACCGCTTCCCCGGCACGCGGGTGCCCGTGCGCCCCGCCTCGCACACGGACGGCTCCGGTGTCCTGTGGCCCGAGCAGCTGACCGTCACACTGTCGGGCGCCGGGCGGTGGCCGGCGGCCCGGCGCCCCGACGGCAGCCCGGCGACGCTGTACATCCCGCTCAGCGACCACGTGAAGTACCCGCCGTACGCCGCCCTGTCCGAACCGCAGGTGGCGCACGCCGCGTTCGACGGGACCGGGCCCGGCCCGGCGGGCACTCCCCCGGTACGGGTCGGCGGGGTCGTCTACCAGCGGCCCCGGTGGACCCTGCCCGCCGAACCGTTCGCCGCGCCCTCCCCGGCCGCGCGCTTCCTGGCCCTGCGCCGGTTCGCCGCCACGCCGGGCGCGGGACGGTTCGTCTTCTGCCGCACCGACCGGGAGCGCAAGCCGTACCTCGTGGACCTGGCCTCGGTGCTCGCCGCGGACCTGCTCGGCTACGTCGCCGGACGCGCCCGGACGCTGGCGTTCGAACAGATGCTGCCGGGACCGGACGCGCTGTGGCTGCGCGACGCCGAAGGACGGCGCTACACGTGCGAGTTGCGCGTGCAGATGACCGGCCGCGACCGTCAGGAGGCGGGATCGTGACCGCACACCGACCGCCCACGAACCCGGTAGTAGGCCCGCCGGTGGGCGCCGCCCACCGACCCCCCGGGGACCCGGCGGCGGGCGCCGCCCCGGACGGCAACGCGACCCCGCACCAGCCCTCCGCGAACCCGGCGGTAGGTGCCGTTCCAGACGGGAACGCGACCGCCCACGGGTCCGCCGCGGACCCGGCGGCGGGTACGACCACGAACGGCAACACGACCGCCCACCGACCCCTCACCGGCCCGGCGGCGGGCGAGCCCACGCATGCGACCGCAGACGGGAACGTACCCGTACCCCCGCCCTCCGCAGCACCGACCACAGGCGCGGCCCTGGACGACGACGCGACCCCGCACCAGCCCTCCGCGGGCCCGGCGGTAGGTGCCGTCCTGGACGAGAACGCGACCGCCAGCGGGTCCTCCACGGACCCGGCGGCGGCTACGGCCCCGGACGGCAACACGACCGCCCACCTGCCCTCCGCAGAACCAGCCACAGGCGCGGCCCCGGACGACGACACGACCCCGCACCAGCCCTCCGCGAACCCGGCGGCGGGTACGCCCATCGGTGCGGCCGGGGATGCGGTACGGACCGCACACCAACGCCCCGCGGGCCCGGCAGTGGACGCTCCCCGGGACGACAACGCAACCGCCCACCAGGCCTCCCCGGACCCGGCCGCGGGTACGGCCCCGGGTACGGCCCCGGGCGGGAACGCGGCCGCCCGCGAGCCCGTTGCCGGTCCGGTGGCGCCCCGCGGCGCCGTCGTGGCGCTCCCCCGGGGGGAGTTGCGCTTTCGGCTGCACCGGCACGCCCTGTTGCGCGGCGCCGGGTTCGACGTCCGTCCGCTGGGCGCGCTGCACCGTCCGGCGCCGCTGCGCGACGCGCCGGACGCCTCCGCGGAGGACGTGGCCCGCGAGCACGCCGAGGCGTTGGAGGCGGGCCTGCGGACGGTGCGGGAACTGCTCGGGCGGGAGCGGCTGCGTCAGGCGGTCGGCATCTCCAACCCCGTTTTCCACGCGGTCGCCTTCGGGCCCGGCCGTCCGCTCGTGTCGGCGACGCCCTACGCCGCGCTCAACGGGCGTGGCAGGCGGCAGGTCAGGACCGGCCACCGGTACGTGCGGCGGCTGCTGGCCAAGACCGAGACGAACGCCTTCTTCGGTCCGACCGTCGCCGTCAGCTGGGACGGCGACGCCCCCGCGGCCCTGCTCGTGGGCGCGCCCGGTGCGGAGCGGTGTGCGCTCGGGCTGAGCCACTGGGTCACCGCGGAGCTCACCCGCCGGCTGCGACGGGAGCTGCCCGCGGCCGAGCGCGGGTGGCGGCGCGACCCGTCGTGGCGGCTCGGCGCGGCCGGTCTGGCGTCCCCGCTCACCGGTCGCCGGATCGCCCTGGACGAGGCCGCGGCCGTCGTCTGGGCGCACTTGGCGGAACCCGCGTGCCCCCGGGAGCTGACGGCGGCGACGGGGCTTGCCACCGCCGAAGTGGCCACCGCCCTGCGCCTGTTGCTGCCCGCGCTGCTGCCGTGGCCCGAGCCCCCGGCCACCCTCAACGACGGCCTGGGCTGGGTGGAGCGCGCGTTCCCCGGACGCCCGCTCGTCGCGGAGCTGGCCGCGCTCACCGCGCAAGCCGCCCCGGACGCCGATCCGCTGGCGCTGCGGACACGTATCCGTACCGTGCTGGGCGGCGCCGGGCTGGAGACCTCGCGGGCGAGCGGCAGGCACTACGCGGACCGCGACGCGGTCACCGAGGACCGGGCCGGCCGCTGGAGCGGCAGGATGCGTCTGGGCGCCCCCGCGCTGGCCTCGGCGACCGCGGCGCTGGGCGACGGGCTGCCGCTGCTCGTGCTCGGCGCGCTGCTGCGGCAGGCCGACGCGCGCGAGGCGGTGCGCGCGCACACCCGTGGCCGTACGGCGGGCCTCCTGGAACTGGCCCGGCGGCCGCCCGCCCCCGTGACGCGGCGCGCCGACGAGCTGGCACGACGGCTGGACGCGCTGCTCCCGGACGGCTCCGACTGTCTTCCGGACCCGGAGGTCCGCTGGGATCCGCCGGCCGTGGCGGCGGCCGTGGCCGACCTCTGGCGCGGTCTCGAACCACTGCCCGACGACCAGTTCGGCTGTCTGCCCGGCGCCGACCTGATGTGCGCGAACGGCGGTCCGGGCGAGGGCACATGGGTGCTCTCCGAATGCCATGACGACAGCAGCAGCGCGCTCGGCGGCATCACCGCGCGGGTCCAGCCCGCGGGCCGGTTCGCCGAACTGGCCGACGCCGTCAGGGTCTGGCTGGACACGAACCGGCTGGCCACCGTCGTGGGCCGCCGCCGCAGCCGCCACATCACGCCCGAACTGCCGGGCCTGCGCATCGAGTTGTCGGGGGTGGCGGCCGGTCCGCGCGAGCGGGTGGTGCCCGCCGCGGAGGTCGAGGTCTCCGCGGACGGCGCCCGTGTGGTGCACGGCGGCGTCCGGCACCAGCTCTATCCCGGGGATGTGCCCGGTCCGCTGTTCGCCGCGCTGTCCCTGCCGTGCGTGACGCCGGTGGCGGTGGGGGCCGGGCGGCCGGTCACCCCGCGCGTCGTGCTCGGCGGGCTGGTCCTCCAGCGGCGGACGTGGCGGATCGGGCTGCCCGCCCTGGGCGACGGCGTGGCGGGCTGGCGCGCCGCCCGTGCGTGGCAGCGGGCGTGGGGCATGCCGGACCAGGTCTTCCTGCGGCACCCCGGGGAACCCAAGCCGCTGCTGGTCGACTTCGGGGACGCGCTGGCCGTGGCCGATCTCGGCCGCCTCGCCCCGGGCCCGGTCGGCTGCACCGAGGTGCTGCCCGCGCTCACCGACACCTGGTGGTGCCGACCGGCGCCCCAGCCCGCGGAGCTACGGCTGCCCGTGCTGGTGCGCTGGGAACCGGACGGAGGGCGGCAGCGGTGACGGCGGCGGGCGCCACCCGGACGGTGGTCTTCGCGGAGACGGCGGCGCGCACCTCGCGCGCCTACGCCCCCGGTCTGCCCGTCCGGCAGGAGCGGACGGTGCGGCGCGGCATGTGCGTCGAGACGCACACCGCGGCGGGCGGGATGCGGCACGCCTTCGCCGACGGCGCCGCGCTGCTCGGCGCGCCGGTCCCGCGGCTGTCGCCACCGGCCGCCGCCGAGGCCCGCCGCGCGGTGACGGCCCTCCCCCCGGAGGTGTGCGCCGCCACGGACCGCGCGCTGCGGGAGAGGGCCCGGGGGGACGTACGGATCGTCTGGTCGCGGTACTGGCAGCGGGTCGCCGCCGGACCGCCCGAACTGCTGCGCGCCGACACGCGGTCGCTGTGCACCGCGGAGGTGCAGCTTCTCGCCGCATCTCACGACGCGCGGGGCGGCGCCGCGCTCTCCGTCGCCGTGCCGTGGGACGTCTCGCGGCCCGAGGAGAGCGCCGCGGCGCTGGACGCGGCGGTGGCCCGTCTGCGGGAGGCCGCCGCGCTGCCGGGCCGTCCGCTGCCGCGCCGCCCGTGCCCGGTCGTGCTGGACGCCGGACACGCGGGGGCGTTCTTCCACGAACTCGTCGGCCACCCGCTGGAGGCCGACGCGGTGCTCGGCCGCTCCAGTTACCTCGCCCGGCGTCCGGGCGAGCGGGTGGCTCCCGGGTGGTTCACGGTGGACGACGGCGAGGGCGGCGCCCGCGGCGGTGTCAGCGCCCGCTTCGACGACGAGGGCACGGCGGTCCGACAGACCCGGCTGATCGACGCCGGACGCGTCGCGCACCCGCTGACCGACACCGCGTCCGCCGCGCTGCTCGGCACGCCGGGCTCCGGCCACGGCCGCCGCCTGGACTACCGGCACTGCGTGCTGCCGCGTATGCGGCACACCGTCGCCTCGGCGAACCGCCCCGCTGCGGGGCCGCCCGCCCCGCTGCCGTCCGGGGTCCGGCTGCACCCGCGCGGCCTCCAACTGCGCTGGATGAACATCCTCAGCGGCGACTTCGAGTTCGCGGCCGCCGACGCGATCCTCGTCCAGGACGGGGCCATGACGGCGCGCACCGGACCCGTGCGGCTGACGGGCACCGGCCTGCACGTCCTGGCGGCCCTCCGCCCGGCGGACACCCACCCCGCCGCGTGCGGCGCCCGCGCCACCAAGGGCTGCGGCAAGCTCGACCAGTTCCCCCTGCCCGTGAGCTTCGCCAACAGCACCCTGTGGCTCCCCGAGGGGGTGCTCCGTGCCGACACCCCCGCCTGAGCCCCCCGCGCCCCGCACCGCCAAAAACCCCACACACACGACCACTGCCTCCCCCCGCCAACCCCCGCCACCAGCACCCTCCAGCTCCCCGAGGGAGCGACCCACGCCCACACCACCGCCGGAACCCCCCGCACCCCGCACCGCCGGCGGACCGGGCGCCCCTCCCACGTCCCCCTCGGGACCCTCCAGCTCTCCCGCGGCCTGCCTCTCGGGTGGAGCGGGTGGCGGGTGGCCGGACGGGGGCGCGGGGACGGAGTGGCGCGGGACGGTGTCGGTGACGGCGACGCGCGGGCCCGCCGGGTGGTATCCGCGGGTGACGTCCGAGGTGGTGCGGCTGACGCGCCGGGGCGGGCGGGTCGTCGGGTCCGCCCGGGTGCTGCCGGGAGGGCGCGGGTGGCCGGACTGGAGCCGGGTCGTCCCCGCCGTGCAGGCCGAGTTGGCGGCGTTCGACCATGCGGCGGGTGTGTGCGGCGGGGAGGGCCCGCTTGTCCTCCAGTCGGCCCGTGCGGCGGCGGAGGCCGGGACCGGACCCGGGCCCGGCTCCGGGTGGCTGCTGGTACGGGCCGAGAGCCCCGCGGGGCCGCTGCTGCTGGGCGCGGCGGGGCCCGCCGCCGGGGACGCGTGCGCGGCGCAACTGCGCGCGGCCCGGGTGGATTTCGCCGCGGCGCCGAAGCCGGTGGCACCGGCACCGGACTGGCGGGAGCGGCCGCTGCTGCTGGCGCCGCAGGTGGCGGCGGCCGTGGTCGCCGGGGCCCGGATGGCTTTGGCGTCCCCGCGTGCGGCCCGGCTGGACGGGCGGCGGCTGCTGCCCGGGTTCGGCCTGGTCGACGAGGTGCCGGGGCTGCCCGCCGGCGCGGCGGACGACGCGGGACTGCCCGCGGGGCCGCTGCGGCTGCTGGACGGCGGGCGGGTGGCGATCCCGCCGCGCGATCCGGGCAGCGGGCTGGTCCCCGGCCGGGCGCGGTGGGACCACGAGCGGGCCCGGCTGGTCGCGGACCGGCGGTGCCGGCTGGTGTTCGGCGGCCCGCCCGCTCCCGCGGAAGCGGTGGCGGACCGGATCGACCTGCTGTGGTGCGTGGAAGGGCTGCGCCGCTACTTCCCCGACGGCCGGATGCGGCTGGTCTGCCTCGCCGTGCTGCCCGGGGCCCCGGGGTGGTTCCGGGTCGAGCTGACCGGCCGCCCGCTGACGCTGCTGCGCTCGGCCGGGGGCGTGCACGGGCGGGCGGCCGAGATCTGCGCGGGCGACCGCGTGCACACCCCCGCGCTGCTGCTCCCCCCTGCGGCGTGCCTGGTCGGCGGAGAGAAGGGCGACATCGGTGTCCGAGAGGTATGACGTGCTGGTGGTCGGCGGCGGCCTGGTCGGTGCCTGCCTGGCCGAGGAACTGGCGGCGGGCGGTGCGGGCGTGCTGGTGCTGGACGCGGGTCCCGCCCCCGGCCATGCCACCGCGCGCGCCGCGGGTGTCGCGGTGCCGCCGCTGCGGTATGCGGCCGACCCCGCGTTCTACGGCTGGCTGTCGGCCGCGGACGAGACGCTGCGCGCCGACGCGCGGCGGCTGGGCGAGGCCGGGCACGCCCCGTTCGCCGTGGCCCGGCCGCTGCTGCGGCTGCTGCGCCCGCAGGATCTGGACGCGTACGCGGCCCACGGCGCGGACCGGCCGCTCGGCACGCCCGTCACGGACGAGGAGGCGGCCGGGCTGCTCCCCGGCGCGCGGCTGCCCGCGG
This sequence comes from Streptomyces sp. NPDC004031, assembly GCF_053604375.1. Taxonomy (NCBI): domain Bacteria; kingdom Bacillati; phylum Actinomycetota; class Actinomycetes; order Kitasatosporales; family Streptomycetaceae; genus Streptomyces; species Streptomyces sp. NPDC004031. The sequence continues at coordinate 150,129 of NZ_JBSGHL010000005.1, forward strand.
ACCGGCGGGCCGTACGGACCGAGGGCCTGATGGTGGACGGCCCCGGCTATCTGCGGGCCGCCTGCGCGGAGGCGCTGCGGGCCGGGGCGCGGTGGTGGCAGGGGGCCGAGGTCACCGAGGTCGCCGAGGCGGGTACGGGGGCGGCGGCCGGTCCGGTGACCGTACGGTGCGCCGACGGGCGGCGGGCCGAGGCGGACCGGGTGGTGCTCGCGGCCGGTGCCTGGACCGGGCGGCTCAGCGGCGGCCGGGCCCCGATCCGCCCGCAGCGCGGCCAGCTCGCCGTGCTGGACGGCCCGGAGCCGCTGCGCTGCATCGTCTCCTCCCGGATGTACCTGGCCCCGCTGCCCGGCGGCGGCGCGGTGGCGGGCGCCACCGAGGAGGACGCCGGGTTCGCGCTGTCGTGCACGGCCGCCGGGATCGCGCAGGTGCTGGCGTTCGCGGTGCGCACCCTGCCCGCGCTGGGGGCGGCCACGCTGCGGGAGACCCGCGCCGGGCTGCGCCCGGTGTCGGGGACGGGCCGTCCGGTCGTCGGCCTGCTCCCGGGCAGCCGCCGTACGTATGTGGCCTCCGGGCACGCCGGTCACGGCCTGCTCACCGCGCGGCACACGGCCCGCGGCGCGGCGGCGGGCCTTCTGCACAGGAACTGGGACGCGCTGCCGGAGGCGTTCTGCCCGACCGAGGGGAAGTCATGCGCATCGACCATGTGATCGTCGGCTCGCGGCGGCTCACCGACATCCGCGAACTGCTCTGGGACGTCCACGGCTTCGGCCTGGTCGAGGGCTCGGCGCACGAGGACGGCACCCAGGGCTGGCTGGTGCCGTTCGACACCCCGCACGTGCAGTACCTGGAGGTGCTGGTGCCCGGCGACACCGCCCGGCTCGGCCAGGACGCCTTCGGCCGGAGGTTCCTGGAGGCCACCGCGGAGGGCCCGGCGTTCCTGGGCTGGGCGGTGCACGCGGAGGAGATCGAGAAGGACGCGGCGCGGGTCGCCGAGCTGACCGGCGCCGACGCGGAACTGCTCCAGGGCGAGTCGGTACGTGCCGACGGCCGCCGTTTCCCGTGGGCGGAGGCCGCGTTCGCGCTCGCCGGGCAGCGCCCGTCCCGCCCGTTCTTCCTGCGGTACGGCAACTGGCCGGCCCGCCGCGAGCGGGTGCCCGGCGACCTGGTCCGGGCCGCGCACCGGGTCACCCCGCTGCACTACCGCGCCCTGACCGTCTGCGGACCGGCGGATCCGGGGCTGAGCGCCTGGTGCGGCGGCGCGCCGCTGCCGGTGGAGTGGCGGCAGGCGGGCCGGGAGGGCGTGCTGGCGGTGCGCGTGGCCACCGCGCAGGGCGACGCCGACCTGGAACTGCCGTGCTGAGCCCCGCCCCCGGCCCGTCCGGCGTGACGCTGTACTGGATCCAGTCGTACCGCGATCCGTATCCGCACACGGACGTCTACGAGCGGCAGGTGCTGGGCCGCTGCCGGGACGCGTGCGCGGCGGTGGGCATGGAGCTGCGCGTGGTGAGCGTCGACGACGTGGTCGTGGCGCAGCGCGGCGGCGACCGCGCGGTGGTCGTCGAGGGCCGCCGGATCAGCCCGCGGTCGGCCTTCTTCCACACCAAGTTCGTCAGCTGGCCCGCGTACGAGACGGACGCCTGGCGGCACCTGACGACGTACGAGGTGCTGGAGGCCGCGGGCTTCTGCGTCACTGTGCCCGCGCTGCACAGCATCCTCGGCAACGACAAGCTGCTGTCGGTGCTGGGCCGGCGCGGCTGCGGGGTCCCGGCCGTGCCGACGGTGCGGCTGTGCACCCGCGGGATCGACGCCCGCGGCCTGGATCCCGCGGTGTGGGGCCTGGACTTCCCGCTGGTCGTCAAGCCGTCGAGCTGGGGCGGCGGGATGGCGGTGTTCGTGGTGCACGGCCGCGCGGAGCTGGCCGCCGTCCTGCAGCTGGCCGGTGCGGGCGAGCTGACGGTGGTGCTCCAGCCGTGGCTGGGGCCCGGCGTGGTGGACGTACGGGTGTACTGCGTGGACGGCGAGCCGTACGCGGCCCTGTCACGTACCGCCGTCGCGCCGGGCGCGGCGGGGAACGTGGCCCAGGGCGGCCGCGGGGAGATGACGGAGGTGCCGGAGGCCCTGGACGGCCCGGCCCGGCGGATCGCCCGAGCGGTCGGACTGCCGTACGTGTGCGCGGACTTCCTCACCGTGGGCGGGCGGTACTGGTTCTCCGAACTCGAACTGGACGGCGGCACCGGCACCGGCGGGCCCGAGCTGACCCGGGCCCGCTTCGGCGCCTACCGGACGCGCTTCGAACGCTTCCTGGCCGACCCCGGGACGAGCGGGCGGTGGCGCTATGTCTGAACGGGCCCCGGGGGTGCGGCTGCTGGTGCTGTCGGGCAGCGTCCGGGCCGGCTCCCTCAACGCCGCGGCGCTGCGCGCCGCCTCCCGGCTGCTGGCCGCCGCCGACGGCACCGCGCGGATCGAGCCGCTGCTGATCGACCGGCTGCCGTTCTTCGACGCCGACCTCGCGGACGCCGTCGCCCGGCAGGATGCCGCCGGGCCCGGCACGGTCCACGAGGTCGCCCGGGTGACGGCGGCGCTGCGGGCGGCCGACGGCCTGCTGGTCGCCACCCCGGAGTACAACGGCAACCCGCCCGGCCTGCTGCTCAACGCGCTCGACTGGCTCTCCCGCGACCTGGCGACGGGGCCGCTGCTGGGGCTGCCCGTGGCGACGATCAGCGCCTCCCCCGGCTCGGGCGGCGGCGCGAACGCCCAGGCGCGGCTGCGCGGTGTGCTCTCCCGCTGCGGCGCCCGGCTCGCGGCGCCCGCCGTGGCCCTGGACCGCGCCGGCCAGCGGCTGGACACGGCGGGCGAGTTCACCGACGCGCACAGCACCGGCCTGATCCAGGGCGCGGTACGGCCGCTGCTGACGGCGTGCCGTGCCGTCGCGGCCCGCCGGGCGAAGGTCCGGCCGTGAGCGCCGCGCGGAGCGGGGGCCCGGCCGTGGGCGGCCCGCGGGGCGAAGGCCCGCCCGCCGCCGGGGCGCGCGGGTCCGCGGGCCTGCGGGCAAGGGGTGTGCGGGCCGTCTCGGTGTCCGCCGCCCGCGGACGGGAGCGGTTCGGCGTCGTCGTCGTGGGCGGCCGGATCGCGGGGGCGGCCGCGGCGTGGGCGCTGGCGCCGTACGTCCGCGACGTGCTGGTGCTGGAGCGGGCCGCGCCCGGCGCCTTCTGGCCGCAGGCCGCGAGCTGGGACCGCTCGTGCACGCTGCTGTGGCAGGAGCTGGGGCTGCTGGACACGGTGCTCGGCTGCGGCGCCCCGAAGCTCACCGGGCATGTCTTCCGCACGCTGGGGACGGAGGTCGAGTACCGCTACCCGCGCGAGGACGAGCACTGCTACCGGATGAGCGTGGCCCGCGAGGTACTGGACCCGGCGCTGCTGTCGGCCGCGCTCGGCCGCGGCAACGTCGAGCTGCGCCGCCCCGCCACCGTCACCGGCCTGCTGTACGAGGGCGGCCGGGTCGCCGGGGTCGAGTACCGGGACGGGCGGACGACGCGTCAGGCGCTCTGCGACCTGGTGGTGCTGGCCGACGGGCGGGTCTCCCGCAACGCCGACCGCCTCGGCGCCGCCCCCTACGCCACCGTGCCGTCGCCGTGGACGTCGCTGCTCCACTACTGCGGGCCGCTGGACCTGGACGCCGGGCGCGGCTACTACTCGCGGCAGCCCGGCGCGATGGTGGTCGTCGTCCCCTGCGGGCCGGACTCCTGGTGTGTGTCGGCCAGCCTGCACCGGCAGCTGATCGAGCGGTCGGGGGCCGCCGCGGTGCGCACCTTCGCCGAGGTCGTGCGGCGCGATCCGCTGGTGGGACCGGCGGTGTCGGCGGCGGAGCCGCTCTCCCGGGTGGGCGGCGCCGGGAAGCTGCGGCTGCTGCGCCGCCCGATGGCGGGCCCGGGGTGGTGCCTGGTCGGCGACAGCGGCTACTTCCTGGACCCGCTGACGGCGCTCGGCACGCGGGGCGCGCTGACGGCCGTGACGCTGCTGCGCGACCGGGTCGCCGCGGCGGGCGGCGCGGCGGTCCCGGGGCTGCACACGGGCCTGACCGCCCGCCGGGACGCGCTGCTGGACGCCGGGTGGCAGCGCACGGTCCGGGCGGTGGGCGGCCCGGACGTGCCCGCCGAGCAGCTGGCCCGCGCGCGGGCGCTGGCCGCCGACCCGGCGGCGGCGCTCGCGGCGGTGCGGGCCCAGATGGACCTGGCGCCCGTCGCCGGACAGGCGGCGGGCACGCCGCGGAAGGGACTGTGATGCTCACTCTGTACTACTTCTGGCCCGAGCGGGGCCGTCTGGCCACGCTGCACGACGACCTGACGGTGTGGACGGGCTACGCGGCGGCCGCCGAGGCCGCCGGGATGGTGCTGGACGTCGTCACGGTCGACGACGTGGACGTCGTGACGACGCCGGGCGGCACCCGGGTCCTGGTGCGCGGCCAGGAGGTGGACCCGGCGCGCTCGGTCTTCCACAACAAGCTGTACACCTGGCCCGCGTTCGTCGCGGACACCTGGCGCCACCTGGCGCTGTTCGAGGTGCTGACCCGGTCGGGGCACTGCACGCTCATCCCCCAGCCGCTCAACCTGATCGCCAACGACAAGGGGCTCACGTTCACCCATCTCGCCGGCACGGACGGCGGCTGGCTGCCCACCCTCACCGTGCCGACCCGGGACTTCACCGGCCTGCGGACGGGGCTCGCGCAGGCCGGCATCGTCTATCCGGTGGTGGTCAAGCCCGCGAGCTGGGGGGCGGGCATGGGGCTGGCGCGCGCCGCCGACGAGACGCAGCTGCTCCAGGCGCTGCGGCTGGCCGCCGCCGCCGAACTGACCATGGTGGTGCAGCCGGACCTGGGCGCGGCCGAGGACTTCGCCGACGTCCGCGTCTACTGCGTGGACCGCGGCCCGGTGGGAGCACTGCGCCGCACCCCGGCCCGGGGCGGCGCGGCGGCCAACGTGACCTCCGGGGGCCGCGCGGAGATCACCGCGGTGCCGGTGGAGCTGCGCGACCGGGCCCGAGCGGTCGCGCGGCGGCTCGACGTGCCGTGGCTGGCGGTGGACTTCCTGCGGCACCGCGGCCGGTACTACCTGTCGGAGGTGGAGACGGACGCCTGCGTGTCGCCCTCGACGCTGCGGCTGGCGGGGGCCGAGGAGATCCTGCGCGCCCGGTTCGCCGCCTACCGCGCGGACTTCGGCAGGTGGCTGGGCCGCCGGGAGCCGAAGGAGGCCGCCCGTGCCGTCTGAGCAGGACGCCGCGCTGGACCGGGTGCTGCACGCCCGGCTCTACGGCTACCGGCAGACGCAGCTCATCCATCTGATGGTGCGGCTCGGCATCGCCGACGCGCTGGCCGACGGGCCGCGCACCGCCGCCGACCTGGCCCGCCGGGCGGGGGCGGACCCGGAGACGCTCGCCGACCTGCTGCGCGTGCTGGCCGACGAGGGCCTGCTGGCCCCCGCCGCCACCGGCCCCGCGGCGCCGCCCGGACCGCTGGGCACCGCCTACCGGCTGACGCCGCTGGGCGCCAGGCTGCGCGACGGCACGGACAGCGGCCCGCGCGGCTGGGCGGTGCACGTGGCCGAGGAGCAGTACCGCGCCTGGGGCGAGAGCCTGGCGGCGCTGCGCTCCGGGCGCTCCGGCTTCGAGCACGCCTACGGACAGCCGTTCTGGGCCCATCTGGCACGGCACCCGCACAAGGCCCGCTCCTTCGACGAGGCCATGGTGGCGTCGTCCGCGGCGGGCGCGGACGCGATAGCCGGCAGCGGGGAGTTCCCGGCGCGCGGGCCCGGCACGGTCGTGGACGTCGGCGGCGGCACGGGCGCGGTGCTCACCGCGGTCCTGCGCGCGCACCCGGCCCTGACCGGCGTCCTGTACGACAACTCCCCCGTGGTGGCGGAGGCGGCGGCGCGGCTGCGCGCGGCGGGTGTGCTGGAGCGCTGCACGGTGCGGCCGGGCAGCTTCCTGTCCGGGGTGCCCGCGGGCGGCGACGTCTACCTGCTGTGCCGGGTGCTGTGCGACTGGGCGGACGCCGAGGCCCTGCGCATCCTGCGCAACTGCCGGGCCGCGATGGGCCCCGGCGCCCGGCTGCTGATCGCCGCCCGGCTCACCGACGACCCGCGGCTGCCGCCCAACCCCATGTTCGACCTGCACTTCCGGCTCGTCTCCGGCGGGCGGGACCGCAGCGCGGCGGCGTACGCGGCGCTGCTGCGCACCGCCGGACTGCCGCTGCTCGCCCGGCGCCCGCTGGACGGCACCAACCTGACCCTGCTGGTGGCCGCGCCCGGCTGAGCCCGGACCGGCCGACGGCGCACCGGACTCGGTGCGCGGACCACGCTGCACGCGACACCCCTTGAGAGGACAGCCATGCGGGACTACGACGCGGCGACCTACGGCGAGCGCTTCGCCGACCTGTACGACGACTGGCACCCCGTCACCGACGAGGTGGACGACGCGGTCACGCTGCTCGGCAAGCTCGCCGGCAGCGGCCCGGCCCTCGAACTGGGCGTCGGCACCGGCCGGTTCGCGCTGCCGCTGGCGGCCTCCGGGCTGCCGGTGCACGGCATCGAGTCGTCGCGCGCCATGATCGACCGGCTGCGCGCGAAACCCGGCGCCGAGCTGGTGACCACCTCGCTGGGGGACTTCGCCGACGTGGCCGTCGAGGGCGAGTACGGGCTGGTGTTCGTCACCTTCAACACCTTCTGGATGCTGCTCTCGCAGGACGACCAGGTCCGCTGCTGCGAGAACGTCGCCCGGCGCCTGTCCGCCGACGGGACCTTCGTCGTCGAGGGCTCCGTGCCGAGCGTCGGCACGCTCGCCAAGGCCCGCTCGGTGGAACCGGCCCGGATGACGGCCGGTTCCGTCGCGCTCGACCTGACCCTGCGCGACCCCGTCAACCAGCGCATCGACCGCCAGCAGCTGATCATCGACGACAGCGGCATCCGGCTCCAGCCGCTGTCCTTCCGCTACGTGTGGCCGTCCGAACTGGACCTGATGGCCCGGCTCGCGGGGCTGCGGCTGCGCACCCGGTACGCGGGCTGGACCGGCGAGCCCTTCCACGACGGCTGCCGCCGCCACATCTCCGTCTACGAGCGGGCCTGATGCCGTCCCCCGTCATGGCGGAGGCGCTGCGGCGGGCGGCGGACGACCGGGTCGGCTGGCTGACCACGGTGACGGACGCCGGGCTGCCCTCGCCGACGCCGGTCTGGTTCGTGGTCGCCGCCGACGGGACGCTCGTGGTCTTCACCTCGCCCACCGCCCGCAAGGTCGCCAACATCGGCCGCCGTCCGGGCGTCGCCTTCCATCTCAACTGCTCGCCGGCGGGCGGCGGGGTGCTGGTCGTGAGCGGCACCGCGCGGGTGGGCGGCCCGGCGCGGCCGAGCGCGGAGCCGGGCTACGCCGACAAGTATGCCGGGTGGATCGCGCGGCGCGGCATGACCGCCGAGGAGTTCGACGATCTGTCCCCGGCCCGGATCGCGGTGCGGCCGCACCGGCTGTGGCGCGGTCCGGGCGCCCTGTCCGCGGCGGGACGGGGCGGCGTATGACGGCGGTCAGCGGCACCCCGCCCGCGAAGAAGGCCGGGCCGGGGACGCGCGACTGGCTGATCCGGCGCAACCCGGACTTCCGGCGGTTCTGGGCCGGGCAGTCGATCAGCAGCTTCGGCGACCAGGTCAGCCTGATCGCGCTGCCCACCATCGCGGTCGTCGCGCTGCACGTGTCCGCGTGGACCTTCGGGCTGCTGTCGGTGGTGGGGTACATCGCCTACCCGGTGGCCGGGCTGTTCGCCGGGGCATGGGTGGACCGGCGGTCGCGGCGGCGGGTGCTCATGGGGGCCGACGCGGTGCGGCTGGCCGCGGTCGGCGCCGTGCCCGTCGCGGCGGCGACGGGCACCCTCAGCGTGCCGCTGCTCTTCGTCTCCAGCCTGGTCTCCGGCACGGCCACCTGCTTCTTCTCGGCCGCCTACCAGGCGTACCTGCCGAGCGTGACGCCGAAGGCCGACATCGCGGGCGGCAACGCGCTGATGGAGATCAGCAACTCCTCCGCCCAGGTGGCCGGGCCCTCCCTGGCGGGCGTGCTGATCGGGGCGCTGGGCTCGGCGTGCGCCATGGTCGTCGACGCCGCCTCGTACGGGCTGTCGGTGCTCAGCCTGGCCCTGATCCGCACCGAGGAGGCGGTCCCCGCGCGGCGGCGCCGCAACCTGCTGCCCGACGTGCGGGAGGGCCTGGTCCTGGTCCGGCGGCACCCGCTGCTGCGCCGGCTCACCGCGGCCACGGCGGTGGCCAACATCGGCCGCGGCCTGGCCCTGGAGCTGTTCCTGCTGTTCGCTTACCGGGGCCTGGGACTGCGCCCGGTGACGGTGGGTCTGGTGCTGGCCGCGGGCAGCGTCGCCGCGCTCGCGGGCGCCACCGTGTGCCGGGCGCTGGCCGAGCGGCTGGGCGTGGGCCGCACCCTGCTGCTGGCCGGGGTGTGCAAGGGGGCGCCGTGGCTGCTCACGCCGCTGGCGCTGCTCGGTGCGCCGCTCCCGGCGATGGCCGCGATCATCGCGGCGTCCTCGTTCTTCATCCCGGTGTGGAACGTCACCAGCGTCAGCCTGCGCCAGTACCTCACCGACCCGCCCGTGCTCGGCCGGGTCTCCGCCACGGTGCGGACCCTCACCTCCTCGGCGGTTCCGCTGGCCGGACTGCTCGGCGGCGGGCTGGCGACGGCCGGCACCGCGCTGTGGGGCAGCCGGACGGGGCTCGCCGCGGTCCTCGCGCTGGGCGGGGCGCTGTGGACCGGGGCCGCCCTGCTGCTGCCCCCGGGATTCGCCCGGGTGGGCGGGCCGGACGACGCCGCTGCGCGCTACGGCCGGGTCACCACCGGGCAGGACGGGCCCGTATGACGCCCCGGCAGACCTCACCCGCGGGGCCGGCGCGCGCCCCGGAAAGGACGGACGCGATGGACAGCCCGATCGCCCTCTACTGGATCCGCTCGGAGCGCGCCGCGGGCGCGCCCGACCCGCACGGCGACCGGATCCTGCGCCGCTGCGCGGCCGCCGCCGAGCGGCACGGCATGGACCTGCGGTCCGCCACGGTCGACGACATCGTGGTGGCCTGCGACCGCGGTGAGCCGTCGGTGCGGGTGCACGGCACACCGGTCTCGCCGCACGAGGCCTTCTTCCACACCAAGCTGATGTCGTGGCCCGCGAACGCCGTGGACATCTGGCGGCATCTGACGACGTACGCGGTGCTGGAGGAGGCCGGGTTCTGCGTCACGGTCCCGGCTCTGCACAGCATGGTCAACAACGACAAACTCCTCGCGGGGCTCCAGGACTTCGGCCCCGGTGTCCGGCCGCTGCCGACGCTGCGCCTGCCGACGCGCGCCTACTACCCGGGGCAGTACGACCTCCAGGCGCTGGGCATCGGCTACCCGGCCGTGGTCAAGCCCTCCGACTGGGGCGGCGGCAACGCCGTCTTCGTGGCGGACGGCCCCCGCCGGCTGCACGAGGTGCTGGTCCTGGCGAGCGCCTCCGAGCGGACGATGGTGGTGCAGCCCTGGCTCGGCCCCGACACCCGGGACCACCGCGTCTACTGCTTCGACGGCGAGCCCGCCCGCAGCTCGGTGCGCCGCCTGGCGGCGGGCGCCGCCGCGGGCAACGTCACCCAGGGCGGCAGCGCCGCCCTCGCCGAACCGCCCGCGGCGCTGCTCGGCCCGGCCCGCGCGGTGGCCCGGACGATCGGCCTGCCGTACGTGTGCGTGGACTTCCTGGAGGCCGGCGGCGACTTCTGGTTCTCCGAGATCGAGGTGGACGGCGGGACGTCGGTCGGCGGGGCCGAGCTGACCGCCGCGCGCTTCGGCGCCTACCGCCGCCACTTCGACCGCTTCCGCTCGCCCTCCGCCCCGCCCCGCCGCTGGACCTGGCAGCCCGGCCCGGTGCCCGCCGGACACCCGCCGCTGCCCGTTCCCCCGCGCTGACCGCGGCGCGGCGCGGCGGATCGCGGGACGAGTCCGGTCCCGCCGATGAGTCGGGCGTCCCCGGACGGTCTGTCCCCTGAGACGACCGTTCGCGACAGGAGTGCCATGTCCACGATCCAGCCGGTGATCGTCACCACCGACCTCGACGTCCTGCTCGGCTTCTACACCGAGCTGTTCGGCGCCGAGGAGTTCTTCCGGGAGCCTGCGCAGGGCCCGGCCTTCTACGTCGGCCTGCGCATCGGCGACTCCGACCTCGGGCTGGTGACCAGGCCGGACGCGCCGACGCAGGCGCCGCCCCGGGTCGTGCTCAGCATCGCCGTCGAGGACGTCGAGGCGACGCTCGGCCGGGTGGCCGCGTTGGGCGGCGCGGTGAACGGCGGCCCCAACGACATGCCGTGGGGGCAGCACGTCGCCCACGTCACGGACCCCGACGGCAACGCGGTGAACCTCACCCAGCCCGTCCCCGGCCGCTGACGGCGCGGCCGGTCCGCCGCGCGGGTGTCAGCGGCGCGGCCCGTGCATGCGGTGCAGCAGCGGGCGCGGGTGCAGCGGCCGGGTGCGCCAGGCCGCGGTGAAGGTGCCGGCGGACAGGTCGCACCGCAGGTCCAGGCTGTGCGGGGCCTCCAGGAAGTGGACGGCGGCCGTGAGCGTGTCGCCGTCCGCCCAGGCGGCGCCGACCGCGCACGGCGGGGTGCCGGGGCCGCCCTCGGTCGTGGTCCAGCCGCCGGGGGCGAAGCCGAGGGCGAAGCTCTGCTCCCCCTCGGCGAGGGTGAGCACCCACTCGGCGTCCGCGCTGCCGCGCCGCAGCGTCAGCTCGGTCAGCGTCGGCTGCTGCGCGCATGTGCCGCCCTCCGGTGCGAACCGCGCGCCGTCCCACTCCCCCGACCCGGCCGGGGGTGCGGCGGCGCCCGGCACCGCGGGCAGCGCGAGCTGGGCCAGGCGCTCGCGCAGCGACGCGTCGTCCGCCGCGCGGCCGGGCAGCGGGGCGTCGCCGAAGGCGGGCAGCAGGTGCCGCCACGCCGCGTCCAGCACCTCCTGCATGTCCTGGGTCTGCGAGGTCACGGCGAGCACCGCGTCGTGCTCCGGCAGCACCACGCAGTACTGGCCGTAGGCCCCGTCGCCCCGGTAGCCGTGCCGGGACATCCAGAACTGGAAGCCGTAGCCCTGCTGCCAGTCGGAGGTGGCGGCTCCCTCGGCCGTCCCGTCGCCGTTGGGCACGTGCGCCCGGGTGGCCTCGGCGACCCACGCGGCGGGCAGCAGCTGCCTGCCCTCCCAGACCCCGCCCTGGAGGTGCAGCTGCCCGAGGCGGGCGACCGCGTCGGTCGTGGCGTACATCCCGCTGAAGCCCAGGTCGCGCCCGGCCGGGAACTGCTCCCAGACCGTCTCGGCGATGCCCAGCGGGTCGAACAGCCGCTCGCGCAGAAAGGCCGTCAGGTTCCGGCCCGTCACGCCCTGCACGATGGCGCCCAGGGTGTACGTGCAGGACTGGTTGTAGGCGAAGACCGTGCCGGGCTCGCGGTCCGGCGGGAGGGACAGGAACCCGCGGACGGGCTCGGCCCGGTCGGCCCGGGACACGCGCTCCCAGGTCTCGGACGTGTGCCCGCTGGCCATGGACGCGATGTGCCGCACCAGCATCGACCGGCTGCGCGGATCGGTGATCTCCGCCGCGAACTCCGGGAAGTAGGAGACCACCGGCGCGTCCAGGTCGAGCAGGCCGTCGGCGACGGCCAGTCCCGCGGCGGCCGAGGTGAAGCTCTTGCTCAGCGAGTACAGCAGCTGCGGCCGGTCCGCGGTGCGCGGCGCCCACCAGCCCTCGGCGACCAGCCGCCCGTGCCGCAGCAGCATGACGCCGTGCGGGTCGATGCCGGGCGCGGCCTCCAGCGCGTCGAGGAAGGCCTGCACGCCGCGCGCGTCCACCCCCTCGGCGGCCGGGGTGCTGCGGGGCAGCGGGCGTCCGGCGTGGGTGCTCATGGGCTCCTCCAGGGTGGGCTGATCGCTGCCAGTCCACCCGCGGGGCCCGCCGCCTGTCAACGGCCCCCGTCGGCCGGGCCCCGGTTCACTCCGCCGCGGTGGCCACCGCCAGCGCCGCGTCCCGGACGTCCGGACAGGGGTGGCGGCGCAGCGCCCGCAGCCGTTCCCGCCACTCCTGCTGCCAGGAGGTGCGCGCGCCCAGTGCCGCGGTGACGGCGAGGGCCAGCAGCCCGGCGGCGTGGGTGCCGACCAGGGTGAGGCGTTCGGCGGCCGCAAGCAGGACGAGGGGGTCGCCGGGGTGTGGGGCGCCGCCGAGGCGCCCGCGCAGGGTGCTCGCGGTGCGGTCGGCGAGCACGGGGCGGTCCGCGTGCAGGGCGGCCAGGTCGTCCAGCCCGCCGAGCAGGTGCGGCGCGGGTGCGTCCAGGTCCAGGGCGACGGCGGCGAGCCGCGCCGCCGCCGGCCGGAAGCCGGGTGTGGCGGCGAGGAGCCCGGCGGCGCGCCGGGCGGCCGCGCGGTGGGCCGCGGCGGGGCGCGGGGCGGCCGCCGCCGCGAGCCCGGTCACGAGGTGGGCGAGGCGCCGGCGGGCGGGCCGGTCGCGGTCCGCTCCGGCGTCCCGGTCGTCGGCGGGCACAGCGGCGAGCCGGGCGAGGGCGTCCAGCAGCGGCCCGTCCCCGTCCGGCGTGGCGGCGAGGGCCACGAGGCCGTCGGCCGCGGCGCGCCAGGACGTCCGGTTGCCGAGGTCGGCGGTACGGGCGGCCAGCACCGCCCCGGCCTGCGGGTACCAGGGTGCCCACACCGGGAGCAGGCCCGCCGCGAGGTCGGCGGTCTCCCGGTCCTCGCTGTGCGCGACCCGGCCCACCAGCGCTGCGCAGCGCGGCCGTTCGGACGCCCGCAGCTCGTAGGGACGCACCCGCAGCAGCGCGGTCCGGGTGACGGGCGGGCCGTCGGCGGCGGCCTCCAGCAGCTCCCACGCGGCGGGGTCGGGCAGCAGCCCGGCGGCGGCGGACACGCAGGCCGCCCGCACGTCGGGATGCTGGCCGGGGAGGTGGAAGGTGTCGGCGAGCACGGCGGTCGCGGTGCGGACGGGCAGCCCTTCGGCGGCGAGCCGGACGAGTTCCTTGCGGCTGGTGACCTTGGCCGCCGCGGCGGGGGCGCCGTCCGCGCCGGGCAGCAGCGCGGTGCGCAGCGCCGCCTCCAGCGCGGACGGGGCGATGCGCAGGCTCACCCGGTGCGCGGCGTACACGGCGACGCGCGCCCGGTCGTCGCCGGCGTGCTCCAGCAGCAGCGGCAGCGCGTCGGCGGGGCGGTCGGTCCACGCCAGGGCGGCGAGGGCGGCCTCGGCGAGCACGGTGGCCGGGGAGCCGGTCCAGCGGCGCACGGCGGGGAAGCCGTGCTCGGGGATCTCGGCCAGGGCGCGTATGTGCCCGGCCCTGGTCCGCTCCGGGAGCGCGGCGTCCGCGGCGGCCCGGACCAGCAGCCGCGCGGCCGCGGCCTGCTGGCGGGGCAGCCAGGCGCGGACGCCGTCCACGGGGGGCAGCCACGGGGTGCGCGGGGTCAGGAAGCGCCCGTACGGCGGGGTGTCGGCGAGGACGGCGTCGAGCAGGTCCGTCCTGCGGTGCGTCAGGACGTGCAGGACGGACGGGAGCACGGCCGCCGACGGTTCGAGGCCGAGGATCCGCGCGGTGTCCTCGTCGCGCCGCGCGCGGTCGTCGAGCAGCAGGTCGACAGCCTGCCGCACGGTGGTGTCGTTGCCGTACCGGACCGCCTCCCACAGCAGTTCGCGCAGCTCCGGCATGTGGTGGGCGCGGCGGCCGAGCGCGCGGGCCAGCGCGAAGGTGAGCGAGTGGTCGGCCTTGTCCGCGCCCGCCGCCAGCCACGGCCGCAGCGCGTCGAGGATCTGGAACTCCTGGCCCTTGCGCAGCCTGCTGCCGAGAGGTCCCAGGGCGTCGCCGCGGGTCGGTCCGGACAGCAGCGCCATGGTCGCCAGTGCCCAGGCCAGCAGGCCCTGTTCGCCGCTCACCGCGTGCTCGCGCAGCACCGCGGCGGCCAGCGCGGAGAGGGCGTGCCGGGTGCGCCCGGAGCTGTCGCGGGCCTCGACGGCGTCGGTCGTGATCCGCTCCAGGAGGGCGGTGTCGGTGTCCCGGAAGAGCCGCGGCGGCACCTCGGCGAGAGCGACGAGGGCGGGCCCGCGCACCGGTTCCTGCTCGTTGCGCAGCCGCTGGAGGTCGCTCAGGAGGACGGCGAGGGCGGCCGGGTCGCCGGAGCGGGCCGCGTTGCGGACCAGCAGCGGGTAGGCGGTGGCGCGGTCGTCCGCCGCCGGGCGGCGGGTCGCGGCGAGCAGCCGCTCGCGCGCCTCGGCCACCGGCAGGTGGGCGACGGCGGCCAGCACCGTGGACCACGGTTCGCCGCGCTCTGCGGCCTGCGCCGCGGTCCGCCGGGCCTCGGCGTGGGCGCGGCGGCGCGGCAGCGCCTCCAGCACGCAGTCGGCGAGGGCGGCACGGCTCATGTCCCGGCCCGCGGTCACGGTGTCGTGGAAGGCCTCGCGGGCCGAGGGCGGCAGGGCGCGCAGCAGCAGCGCGTACTGCTGCGGGGTGCGGCTCCACGCCCGGCCGAGGTCGGCCAGCTCCGGCGGCCCGAGCCGCGCGATCCGGCCCAGCGCGGTGCGGGAGACCAGGCCGGGTGCGGGCCGGGCGGCCCGCTCCGGGGCGGTGAGCAGGCCGATCGTCCGGCCCGGGGCGGCCCGGAGCAGCGGTGCCAGGCACGCGTGCACCGCGACCGGCGGGTGGGGCGGGCAGTGCTCCTCCAGTGTGTCCAGGACGCGCAGCGGGCGGATCTCGGCGACCGCGGGGAAGAGGTCGCCGTTGCGTACCCACCAGTCGGCGCGGGCCTGTTCGGGCAGTCCGGCGAGCTGCCGGGCGGCCTCGTCGAGCACCGCGTCCGGGTGGCGGCGGGCGAGCCGCCGCCAGTGCGTCACCGCCGGGAAGAGATCCGGCAGCAGGGCCCGTACCGTCTCGGCGCCGCAGCCGGGCAGCAGCCGGACCGCCTCGGCGTCCCCCCACCGCTCGCGGACGGGTCCGATCAGCCGCTCGGCGAGCGCGGTCCGCCCGCTCGCGACGACCGTGTCCTCCACCGCGGCCCGCACCACGCGCGGGGCGTCCGCCATCGCCCGCTCCAGGGCGTCGTCGCCGATCGGCAGGTGGTGCGCGGCCCGCAGCGCGTGCCCGCGCACGAACGGGTCGGGGTCGGCGAGCCGGGCCGCGAGGTGCTCCGTGTCCCGGGCCGCGCTCGCGGCGACGGCGGCGAGCCGCCGCCCGTACGTCCCCCGCGTCTCCAGCTCGGCCGGCAGCGCGCCCGGCCCGCCGCCGTGACGGCGCTCGCGCGCCCATGCGGCGACCGCCCGCATCCGGGCGGGGTGGGCGAGGGGGTCGAGCCGCGCGAGCAGTTCGTCGACGGCGGTACGCGGGTCGTGGGAAGGGGCCGGCATGCGCGCCATTGTGCCGGGGCACGGGCCGCCGCCCGTACGGGTTTTCGGACGGTACGGCAGGCCTCGGCGGTGCGTCCGGGATTCCCTGCCGCGCTCAGGCCGTACGGCGGCCGTCGTACGAGGCGCGGGCGCGCACGATCGCCTCGGCGTTGGCCTCCGCCCAGGTGACCAGGCCGACGACGAGTTCGGCCGCCTCCTCGCCGGAGGGCGTGAGGGTGTATTCCACGTGCGGCGGCACCACGGGGCGGGCCTCGCGGTGCACCAGGCCCTCGCGTTCCAGGCCCTGCAGGGTCTGGGCGAGCATCTTCTCGCTCACCCCCTCGACCGTGCGGCGCAGTTCGCTGAAGCGCATCACCTGACCGCGTCGCAGGGCGGCCAGCACGAGCACGCCCCAGCGGCTGGTCAGCCGGTCCACCACGGAGCGGGACGGGCAGTCGGCGGACAGCGCGTCGAAGGGCAGCGGTGTGCCCGCGCGGGCGGAGGCCGAGGTCGTGGTCATATCACCTAGCTTACCTAAAAGTGCGTACTTCCACAGGGGCAGGAACCCCACTTAAAGTAAGTGAGGTAGTCGATCAAAAGGGATAAAAGGAGCTTTTCATGAGCATTGTCGTCACCGGTGCCACCGGACAGCTGGGCCGCCTCGTGACCGCCGCGCTGCTGCGGCGCGTCCCGGCCGACCAGGTCGTCGCCGCCGTGCGCGACCCGCAGAAGGCGTCCGGCCTGGGCGTCGAGGTCCGCCTCGCCGACTACGACCGCCCCGGCACGCTGGCGGAGGCCTTCCACGCCGGCGACACCGTGCTCCTGATCTCCGGCGACGCGGTCGGCAGGCGCGTGGCCCAGCACACCGCCGTGATCGAGGCCGCCAAGGCCGCGGGCGTGGCGCGCCTGGTCTACACCGGCATCCTCGGCGGCCCCGCCGCCGACTTCGTCCTCGCCGACGAGCACAAGGCGACCGAGCAGCTCATCGTGGACTCCGGCCTGGTCCACACCTTCCTGCGCAACGGCTGGTACACCGAGAACTACACCGCGCAGATCCCCGTGCAGCTGGCCCACGGGGTCGCCGGGGCCGCCGGTTCGGGCCGCATAGGCGCCGCCCCGCGCGCCGACTACGCCGAGGCCGCCGCCGTGGTCCTGACCACCGGTGGGCACGACGGCGCCGCGTACGAGCTGAGCGGCGACGACGCCTTCACCCTGGCCGAGTACGCCGCCGAGCTGGCGCGGCAGAGCGGTGAGCGGGTCGACCACCACGACCTGGAGCCCCAGCAGCTCCAGGAGGTGCTGACCGGCGCGGGCCTGCCCGCCCCCTACGCCGAGATCCTCGTCGACGTCGATGTGAACGGCATCCGCACCGGCCTGCTCGAAGGCGGCAGCGGCGACCTGGCCCGGCTGATCGGCCGCCCGACCGGCACCCTCGCCGACGCCGTCGCCGAGGCGCTCAAGAACTGACCGGCGGGGGCGGCGCCGTGGCCGCACCGGCGGTCAGTCCAGCGGGCCGCTCGACGGGCCCTCGGGCGTCAGCCCGTAGCCGCGGTCGGCGCGCAGGCTGATCACGAGCCGCCCGTCGGCGACCATCGCGGCGCGGTAGTCGTCCCAGTCCGGGTGCTCGCCCGCGATGGCCCGGTAGACCTCGACCAGCTCGTCGACCGTCGCGTCGTGCGGGTCCGCGGCGACCGACGTGATCACGGCGTCGCCCTCGACGACCAGGTACGACCTCAGGTCGGCGGTGGTGACGTAGAAGCTCGCGCGCGGGTCGCGGCGCAGGTTGCGGGTCTTGGCGCGGCCGTCGGTGGCCGAGATGCGGATCAGCCGCGTCGCGTCGTCGTAGGTGAAGGCCACGTTCGACAGCTGCGGCCGGCCGTCGCGCTTGAGGGTGACCAGGACGCCGGTGCGCCGGGTGCGCAGCAGGTCGAGCGTCGTGTCGGCGGGCTTGTCGGGATTCGGCTGGCTCATCTCGCTCCTCGGGGACGGGGTCCTGGCCGGGGCCTGGCGGGCGCGGGGCCCGCTCGCTCCGGGAGGGGGAACGCCCGCGCCGCCGCCCCGATTCCGCCCGCGCGGCGGTCAGGAGGGCGCGCGCGCAGCGGGGCCCGCGTCACCCCGGGGCCTGCGCGCCCTGCTGACCGCCACGCGGCTCCGTTCCCGCGGCGGCGGGTGCCCGGCTGCGGTGCAGGACGAGCAGCGCCAGCACGGCCGTGACCAGTTCGGCCAGCGGAAAGCTGGCCAGCACGCCCCGGGTGCCGAAGCGGCCGAGGGCGAACAGCAGGGGGACGCGCACCGCCACGACCGCGACGACGGAGATCAGGTAGGCCGGGCGAGGCTGCCCGAGCGCCTGGAAGCGGGCGCAGACCAGCGGGGCCAGTCCGGCGCAGGGCGGGACCAGGGCGAACAGCCGCAGCGCGGCCACCGCCTGCGCGTGCAGCGCTGGATCGCCGGTGAAGAGGGAGACGACCGGGTCCGCCGCGCACAGCAGGACCACGCACACCGCGCAGCCGTAGCCCACGGTGGCGCGCAGCGCCAGGCCGGTGGCCCGCTCGGCGCGCGCGGCCAGGCCGCGGCCCGCGTTGTAGCCGACCAGCGGCTGGAGTCCCTGGGCGATCCCGGTCTGGGGCATGGCGGCGAACGTCCCCACCCGGCCGCACAGCGCGAAGGCCGCCACCGCGAGCGGTCCGCCGAGGGCGACCAGCCGCGTGTTGGCCAGAGCGGCGACCACGGTGGCGCCGAAGCCGACGAGGAAGGACGGTGCGCCGACGGCCAGCAGGCGGCGCAGCGTGGGTCCGTGCGGCCGCAGGTCCGCGAGGGTGACGCGGTAGGGGCGGGGACGCTGGAGGAAGAAGAACCACACGCTCGTCGCCGCGGAGACCGTCTGGCCGCCGACCGTGCCCAGGGCGGCGCCGCGCACGCCGAGACCGCAGCCGTAGATCAGCAGCGGGTCCAGGCACATCTGGGTGACGACCGGCAGCACCCACTGGAGGGTGGAGAAGCGCATCCGCCCCTCGGCCCGCATGAGGCTGGAGAAGCCGGTCGACATGACCGTTCCGGCGAACAGGATCTGCCCGTAGTCGTGCGCGTAGCCGCGGGTCCCGGCGGTGGCGCCGAGCACGGTCAGCAGCGGGTCGAGCGCGAGCAGGCCGGTGGCGCCGACGGCGGCGGCGCAGGCCCAGAAGAAGACGAAGGCGTTCCCCGCGGCCCGCGCGGCCCCGGCCGGGTCGGCGGCGCCGAGGCTGCGGGAGACCAGGGAGGCGCCGCCCACGCCGACCGCGGTGGACACCGCCCCGACGGCCAGCAGGACCGGGGCCAGCAGGTTGACCGCGGCGAGCGCGTCCGGGCCGACCCCGCGCGCGACGAACCAGGCGTTGGTCAGCGCGTAGATCCCGAACACGCCCACCGACATGGTCGTCTGCGCGCAGGTGCGCAGCAGCAGCCGTCCCACCGGTTCGGTGCCGAGCGCGCCGACCTGCTCCCGCCCGGCGGTTCGGGCCCGCCCGCGCCGCCTGGGTCGCACCGGTCCTCCCGCCGCCCGCCGGTGGCAGCCGGAACCGGCCGCCGGTCCGTCGCGCCACGTCCGCGCCAGATCGTACTGCGCCGGGGCGGTGCGCCCGGGGAGGCCGGCCCGGGACGACCGCACCCGGGCCCGTACGGCGCGGGCGGCCCGGGTGCGGTCATCCGCTCATCCGCTCATCGGCCGGGCGGCGGCGCCTCGGGGTCGTCGTCCGGGTAGGGGTAGAAGGCGGTGCCGAGCTTGGGCAGCCAGCCCACCGTGGCGACGGGCTCGGTGTCGTCCCCGGGGTGCTGCGGCAGCAGCCCGGCGTTGATCACGGGCTCCCAGCCGACCGTCAGAAAGCTCATCGCAGGGCCTCCTCGGCGACCAGCGGGTCGTTGGACAGCTCGGGCGGGGTCACCGGTTCGGCCGGGCGCAACGTGCGCGGCGCGGCCTTCGGCGCACCGGCGACCGGGTCGGGCGGGGCGGCCTGGTGGTACTGCGGGAAGTGCTCCTGGTAGTCGATCGCGGCCTGCACGATCTGCGGTTCGCTGAACCGCGGGCCCCAGAACTGCGCGGAGATCGGCAGGCCGACGGTGCTGTCGTAGCCGACGGGGAAGGAGACCATCGGCCAGGCGAGGGCGTTGGGGAGCTGGTAGTACGCCCGGTAGACCGGGAAGCCGCCGCCGCTGCGCAGCCCGATCTGCGCGCCCAGCGACAGCACGAGCATGAAGTCCACGCCCGCCGCGTCCAGCGCCGCCTGGTAGTTGGCCTGGAGGGCGCGCCGCCGCTTCTCGCCCTCGACGCGCACGGACGCCGGGATCATCCCGGCGAAGCGGGTCGCCGACTCGAAGGACGCCGCGCTCTCGCCCGGCGCCTTGCGGCCGTACTGCGCGAGCAGCGCGGCGGCCTGGTCGGCGGGGCGGGTCGCGGCGAAGTCCCTGACCGCGTCCCAGTAGCGGATCTCGTAGCGGTTGGGGCTGAGCACCGCCGAGGAGGGCGAGACCGGGGAGCCGTCGACGGTCGCGAGCACGTCGGTGCTGGAGAAGTACGGGTCGTTGGCGGCGACCGTGACGTCCAGGCCCGGGAAGTCCTTCACCGTGGCGCCCAGCGAGACCAGTTGCTGCTTCAGCCGCCGGAACGCGGCCAGGTGGTCGGCGTCGTAGGTGTCCTGCGGCGCGGTGCCGGTCTGGACGCCGCGGCCGGTGCGCATCCAGTCGGACTGCGGGACGCCGACGGTGACACCGGCCAGCGGGCGGCGGCCCTTGCGGGCGGTGAGCGGCATCGCGGGGAAGGGCTCGGGCGCGGCGAGCGTCAGCGGGTCGTTGGCCGGGTCGGGGCCGAGGATGACGGACAGGACGAGCGAGGCGTCGCGCACCGAGCGGGCGATGGGGCCGAGCACGTCGTAGCCGGGCGACAGCGGCATCAGGCCGGCCACCGAACTCGTCCCGAGCGACGGCTTGATGCCGCTCGCGCCGTTCGCGGCCGAGGGCATCATGATCGAGCCGCCGGTCTCCTCGCCGATGCAGGCCGCGGCGAGCCGGGCGACCGGGGCGACGCCCGAGCCCTGGCTCGAACCGCCGGGCACGTAGTCCTTGTTCCAGGCGTTGCCGGCGAAGGTGCCGGTGATGGAGCCGGAGAAGGCCGAGCAGACGGTGTGGCCGAGGATCACCGCGCCGGCCTCGCGCAGCCGGTGCACGACGGTCGCGTCGCGCAGCGCGGTGTTGCCGTCGAAGGCGTGGCTGCCGTCCTTGGCGTCGAGGCCCTCGACGGCGACGGAGTCCTTGATGCCGAAGGGGATGCCCAGCAGCGGCGGCAGGACCTCGTGGGTGTGCCGCGCACGGGCGAAGCGCGCGTCCGCCGCGGCCGCCTGGGCGAGCGCGCCCTCCCGGTCGATACGGACGAAGGCGTTGTACAGGCCGTTGTCGCCGTAGGTCTCGAAGGGGCCGTTGAAGCGGTCGATACGGTCCAGGTACGCCTTGGTGACCTGCACGGCCGTGACGACCCGGGCGCGCATCAGCGCCGCCAGCTCGACCACCTCGTAGTCGACCAGCCGGGCGCGCTTTCTGACGGCGGAGACCGGCGGCAGGGCGGCCAGCAGCCGGGCGGTCGCGTCGGCCCCGGTGGGGCCCGTGGCCTGCGGGGCGGCCGAGGCGGGTGTCGCGACGGCCGCGGAGACGGCGGCGGCGCCGCCCACCGCGGCGGCCCCGCCGAGCACGGCCCGGCGGCTCACGCCCGCGGGCGCGTCGGCCGCGCCGTCGGGAACGGGGCCGGAGCGGGAGGGTCGGGTGGACATGGCACGTTCTGGCGTCATGGACGGCTTTCCTGTCCTCTGCGGGAGGGAGGTGAAAAGGACCGGTGCTTCGCATTCGCGTCCCGCGGACGACTCTAGGCCGCCCGGGTCGGTATACGGAAGACACGGGAAGCCGTTTTCGTGCACGATGAATTCACTTCATGGAATTGTTTCCGCCGGGTGTCCTGGACATCACATTCGACGCCCCGCCAAAAGCGCGTCAATCCGGCCCAACCGGCCTTCCCCGCGCAGCTGAACGGCCCTTCACCCGCTGCGGGAGAGGCGCGCGCAACGCACATTAAACACGGCGGGAGACACTCCCGGGGGTGCGTACGCGAGCGCACACCGGGCCACTTCCGGCCCATGGTTCACGGCGGGCGTCCGGCGTCCCGGAAAGGGCGAGTATTTCCGGCGGGAATTCATTCCGGAGGCGTGGCGCGCGGCGGACCGGGAGCGGCGGGCGCGGGCCGGACCACACCCCGGCCGGGCGGGGCCGCGCGGATCTCGGCGAATCCCTCGCCCCGCGCCCCGGGCAGCCCTAGGATCCCCTTGGTCTGTACCAATTGCGGGGAGCGGAGGGGCGCCGATGGACGGCAGCGCGGGGCTGGAGGTCCGGTTCGAGGGGCTGGCGGAAGGGAGCTGGGCCGCCACCTGGGGGCAGCGGACGATCTGGGAGCCGATCTCCTGGTACGCGCCGGACGACCACTACTTCAACATCGCGCTCACCCTCCCCCTGCGCCATCCGGTCCCTCCGGCCGACTTCGCCGAGGTGATACGCGCCCTGCTCACGCGGCACGAGTCGCTGCGCACCGTCTACCGGCTGGAGAACGGCGGCGGACTGCGCCAGCGGCTGGGCGGCGCCGGGACGCTGACGGTGCGCCTGGTCGAGACGGACGCCGCCGAGCAGCTCGCGCCGGTGCTGGAGCGGGAGGCCGCGGCCGACAAGGCGGTGCGCTTCGACCTGCTCGGCGACGGGCTGCCGGTACGGGTGACCGCGGTCCTGACGGAAGGCCGGGTGGCCGGGGCGGTCGTGACGGTGGCGCACATCGCCGCCGACGGGACCGGCGCCCAGGTGGTGCTGGACGACCTGCGCCGGCTGCTCGCCCAGCGGCGCCGCCGCCCCGGGGTGCTGCCGCCGCCCGTGCCGGGACGGCAGCCGCGCGAACAGGCCGCGTACGAGGCCGGGCCGCAGGCGACCGCGCGCAGCGCAGCGGCGGTCGCCCTGTGGTCGCGTCAGCTCACCGGCATCCCGGCCTCGCTGTGGCCCGAGGACGCCGGGCCGGGCGAGGAGGTGCGCTGGTGGGAGGGCGAACTCGGCTGCGCGCGGATGGACCTGGCCAGCAGGCTGGCCGCGGTCAGGACCGGCACCTCGCCGAGCGCGGTCGTCCTGGCGGCGCTCGGCCAGGAGCTGGCCGAGCGCACGGGGTTCGCGGCGGTGCCGCTCAAGGTCATCCTGGGCAACCGGGTGGCCGAGGAGCAGCGCACGGCGGTCGGCGCCTTCGCACAGAACGGGCTGGTGGTCCTGGGCGGCTCGGGCGAGTTCGACGAGCTGGCCCGCAAGGCGTGGCGGGCCCAGCTCCAGACGTCCCGGCACGGCCACTACGACCCGGGGGCGCTCGCGGACGCCGTCACGGCCGAGGAGAAGCGGCGGGGCGCGGCACTCGACCTCAACGCCCTCTTCAACGACCACCGGGAGACCGAGCACGGCGCCGCCGCCCCCGACTCGGCGGAACTGGCCGCGGCCGAACCGGGCGGCTTCCGCTGGCGCTCGCGCTGGGCCCGGCAGGACTGCCGGTTCTTCTTCGGCCTGGGCCAGGTCGCGGGCCGGACCTGCGCCACCCTGCTGGTCGACACCCGCTCCGTGCCCGCCTCCGGGGTGGAACCGCTGCTGCGCGCGGTGGAGGAGCGCGTGGTCGCCGCGGCCCTCGCCTGACGGCGCCCACCGGGGAGCGGGGCCGGCGGGGCGGCCGACCGGCGGCGGGATGCGGCGTCGCGGCAGCCGCCGCTGAGGGGGGCGGGCCGGCGTCCGCGTCCGGGGGACGGACCGGGGACACGGTCCGGCGTCCGGCATCCGCGGCCGGCGTCCGCGTCCGGGGGACGGACCGGGGACGCGATCCGTCGTCCGGCATCCGCCGCTGCGGGGGCGGCCCGGCGTCCGACGTCCGTGTCCGTGTCCGTGTCCGTGACCGGAGGACGAACCCACGGGCGCGGTCCGGCTCCAGCATCCGCGACCGGGCGGGTCGGACCGGGCGCGCGGGCCGTCGTCCGTGGCCGGGGGCACAGCCCCGGGGTGGCGGCTGCCCTTCGCGGCCGCCACCCCCGCGGGGGTCAGCCCAGGCGGCGGGCCGCCTCCGGCTCGCTGAGCGCGTCGATCTCGGCGATCAGCAGGTCCTCGACCCGGGCCGCGAGGCCCGCGAGCGTCGGCTCCTCGAAGACGTCCCGCACCTGCACCTCCAGGCCGACGGCGGCGCGGATCCGGGCGGCGACCCGGGTCACCAGGAGGGAGTCGCCGCCGAGTTCGAAGAAGTGGTCGAGGGCGCCCGCCTTCTCCACCCCCAGCACGTCCTGCCAGATGCCGGCGACGAGCACTTCCGCGTCGGTGCGCGGCGCGAGGTACTCGCGGCTGCCGGTGGCGTCCGGCCCCGGGTCGGGCAGCGCGGCCCGGTCGAGCTTGCCGTTGGCGGTGAGCGGCAGCGTGTCCAGCACGGCGAAGGCGGCGGGCACCATGAAGGCGGGCAGCCGGGCCGCCAGGTGCTCGCGCAGCGCGGACGGTTCGAGGACGGCGCCGGTCCTGGGGACCGCGTAGCCCACCAGCCGGGTGCCGTCGCGGACGACCACGGCGGCGCGGGCCACCCCGGGGTGGGCGGCGAGGGCGCCCTCGATCTCGCCGGGTTCGACGCGGCGGCCGTGGATCTTCGCCTGGTCGTCGGTGCGGCCGAGGAATTCCAGCTGTCCGTCGGCCCGCCAGCGCACCCGGTCGCCGGTCAGGTACATGCGGGCGCCGGGCGTGCCGTACGGGTCGGGGACGAAGCTCGCCCCGGTGAGGTCGGGGCGTCCGTGGTAGCCGGTGGCCAGGCCCGCGCCGCCGAGCGCGAGTTCGCCCTCGAAGCCCGCCGGGAGCAGCCGCAGTCCCGCGTCCAGCACGTAGGCGCGCACGCCGGGGAGCGGGCGGCCCAGCGGCGGGCGGGCGGCGGTGTCGGCCGCGGTCAGCTCGGCGCTGGTGACGATCACCGTGGCCTCGGTGGGGCCGTAGGTGTTGACCAGCCGTACGGTGTCGCCGTGCCGGGCCCGCCAGCCTGCGACGGAGCGGGCCGTGGCCTCGGAGCCGCCGAGGATCACCAGCCGCAGCGCGGGGGGCCACCCCAGGTCGTCGCCGAGGTCCACCAGCTCGCTCCAGTAGGCGGTGGGCAGATCGAGGACGGTGATCCCGGCGGCGGCCGGGGTGCGCAGGTGGTCGGGCAGCATGCGCCCGCCGCCGGGCAGCAGTACACAGCGCGCGCCGACGGCGAGCGCGGGCCACAGTTCCTCGGCGTGGGTGTCGAAGCCGATCGAGGCGAACTGCACGACGCGGTCGGACGGCTGGAGCCGGTAGCCGTCGGGTCCGGCCATCCAGTGCAGCCGGGCGGCGAGGGCCGCGTGGTCGACCAGGACGCCCTTGGGGCGGCCGGTGGAGCCGGAGGTGTGCAGCAGGTAGGCGGGCGCCGACGCGGGCACCGCGGGCAGGGTGCCCCGCGGTGCGCCGGTGGGCCGGGCCGCGGGGAGTTCGAGCACGGGGACGCCCAGCCCGGCGGCGTCCTCGTCGTCCTCGGCGGCGATCAGCAGCTCCGCCCGGCCGTCCGCGAGCAGCAGCCGCTGCCGCTCGGCGGGGTGGGCCGGGTCCAGCGGGAGGTAGCCCGCGCCCGCTTTCCAGATCGCCAGCAGCGCGGTGACCAGGTCGAAGGAGGGGTCCAGCCGGACCGCGACGACGGCGCCGGGGCGGGGCCCGAGGCGTTCGGCCAGCAGTGTGGAGAGCCGGTCGAGTTCGCCGTAGCCGAGGGTGTCGCCGGCGCACTCCAGCGCCACCGCTTCCGGGTGCCGGGCGGCGGTGGACCGGAACAGCTCCAGCGCGGTGGGGAGTTCGGCGGGCAGGGCGGGCCCGGTGCCGAGGGCGAGCACCCGGTCCCGCTCGGCGGCGGTGAGCAGCAGGTCGCCGGTGACGGCCCGCAGCGGGTCGGCGACCACGGCGCGCAGGATCTGTTCGTAGCGCGCGGCCGTGCTCTCGACGGTCGCCCGGTCGAACAGCTCGCCGTCGAAGCAGAAGGCGCCGTGCAGCCCGCCGTCGGCGGCCCGCCACAGGTCCAGCAGGATGTCGAACTTGGCCTGGGCGAATCCGGCGTCGGCCGGTTCCAGGGCGACGCCCGGCACGGTGTCGGCGGCCGGTTCGGTGGACAGGTCGTTCTGGCTCTGGAGCACGAAGAGGGTCTGGAAGAGCGGCGGTACGTGCGCCTGGCGCGGCAGTCCGAGGGCGGGGACCAGCCGTTCGACGGGGACGTCCTGGTGCCCGAAGGCGCCCATCGCGGCGGAGCGGACCCGGCGCAGCACGGTGCGGAAGTCGGCCTCGGTGTCCGTCCCGTCGGCGGTCACGGGCGAGAGGTCGGCGCGGACGACGGCGGTCTTGCTGAAGTAGCCCAGCAGCGACTCGTGGTCGACCTCGGTGCGCCCGGCTACGGGGACGCCGACGGCGAAGTGCCGCTGCCCGGCCCAGGTGCCCAGCAGGATCTGGTAGGCCGCGAGCAGCACCATGAACGGGGTGCAGCGCTCCTTGCGCGCCAGCTGCTCGACCTCGGCGTGCAGTCCGGGGTCGATCCGTACGTCGCCGAAGACCGCGTGGCGGTCCGGGCGGGCCGGGCGGGGGCGGTCGGTGGGCAGTTCGAGGCGGGCGATCCCGGCCAGCTTCTCCTTCCAGTAGTCGAGTTCCGCGGCGGCCTGCGGCCCGCGCAGCCGCTCGGCCTCAGCGACCGCGTAGTCGCCGAACGTCCCCGTCACGGGCGGCAGTCCCGGCTCCCCTCCGGTCAGCTCCGCGCGGTAGCAGGCGAGCAGTTCCGACCACAGCAGCCGGGCGGACCAGCCGTCGCTGACGATGTGGTGGACGGTCAGGCAGAACAGCTGGTCGTCCGGGCCGAGCCGGAGCACCGCGGGCCGCAGCGGCGGGCCCGCGGCCAGGTCGAAGGGGGCGTTGACGCGTGCACCGGCGGCCTCCGCCGCGAGCCGGGCGATCTCCGCCGGGTCCGCGCCGGGCGGCACCGCGACGTCCACCTCCTCGATCGCGAGGGGCTGGAGCGGTCCGACGAGCTGGACCGGCTGGTCGTCGAGCAGGTCGAAGCGGGTGCGCAGCACCTCGTGCCGGTCCCGCAGCCGGTCCAGGGCGGCGGTCAGCGCGGCCAGGTCGAGCGGGCCGCGCCAGCGCCAGGCGATGTACATGTTGTAGCTGGCGTCGGCCGGGTCGAGCTGCTGGAGGAACCACAGGCGGCGCTGCTCGACCGTCAGCGGGTAGTGGCGCACGGGGTCAGGGCTGGTCACGGGGCACCTCGGGGGTGGTGGTTCGGACGGCGGTCCGGGTCTGGAGCGCCTGGAGGCCGACGAGGTCGTCGGACGGCGCGTCCGGCACCTCCCGGTCGAAGCGGGCGAGTACCGGCAGCCGCAGCGAGATCGTCACGAGCAGCGCGATGGCCAGGCCGAACAGCACGTAGAGCAGGCCGATTCCGCGTCCCGGGCCGGTGCCGAGGAGGTGCCCGGCGGAGCCGGCGAGCGCGCCGCCGGGGTCCATGAGGGGCTGGAGCAGCTTCGGTCCGAAGGGCGCGACCACGGCGAAGCCCACCGGCAGGGTGGACCAGGCGACCATGGTGTTGACCGCGATGACCCGGCCGTGGAAGCGCTGCGGCACCTTGGTCTGGATGATCGTGGCGTAGACGCCGTTGACGAGCGCGAGCGCGTAGGCCATGCCGAAGGCGCCGAGCGCGACGAGCGGCAGCGCCGGGCGCAGGCCGGTGAGCAGGCAGGCGGCGGACAGGGCGAGGGCGGCGAGCAGCACACCGCGCAGCCGGTCCCGGCGCGGTCCGCCCCACACCAGCAGGGTCAGCCCGCCCGCGATGGCGCCGGCGCCGCCGCCCATGGCGACCCAGCCGGTGGCGGCCAGGTGGCTGAAGGAGAGCACCAGCGGGGTGGTGAGCAGGAAGAGCGGGGAGAGGAAGATGTTGAGCACCGCGAAGAACAGCAGCATGGCGCGGAAGTGCCGGCTGCCGAGCGCGAGCCGGAACCCGGCCCGTATCTCCTCGGCGACCGACTCCCGCCGGTGCCAGGCCATCGCCCGCGGGAACCTGACCAGGGCGACGACGGCGACCGCGCACACGTAGCTGGCCACGTCGAAGGCGAGGATGCCGCCGAGCCCGATGGCCGCGAGCAGGCCGACGGCGAACAGCGGCACCAGGAACTGGGCGAAGCCGAAGGCCAGCTGGACCACGCCGTTGGCCCGGCCCAGGAAGCGCTTGGGCACCAGTTGGGCGGCCGCCGAGCCCCAGGCGAAGCGCTGGAAGGCCAGGGCGACCGAGAGCGCGGAGATGAGCGGGTAGACCTCCCAGACCTCCAGCCGGTGGGTGAGCGCCAGTACCAGCATCACCGCCTGGGTGGCACCGGCGGCGAGGTCGCCGATCAGCATGGTCCTGCGCCGGTCGTGCCGGTCGACGACGGTGCCCGCGAGCGGCGCCACCAGGATGCCGGGCACCAGGGCGAAGGCGGCCAGCAGCCCGAAGTGGGCGAGCGACCCGGTCCGCAGGTAGATCCAGATCGGCAGGGCGAACTCGGTGAGCGCCGAACCGATCATCGACACCTGCTGACCGGCGGCCACCGACAGGAAGCGGCCCATGCTGGGCCGGACCTCGCCGTCGGCCGGGGCGCCGGTACGGGCCGCCGGATCGCGGGAGATCCCGTCCAGCCACCACGTGGACTCCTCGGTGCGCCGGTAGCGCTCCTCGGTGCCGTCGGCGAGCGCCTCGTGCACCCCGGTGACGACGTCGGCCAGCTCCTCGGCCCGGTATCTGAGGTAGAAGTGCCCGGCCTCGGCCAGCACCACCGCGGCGGCGGTGCCGGTGATCCGGTGCCACTCCAGGAAGCGCTCCTGGTGGAATTCGGTCGCCGGGTCGCGCTCGCCGCACACCGCGATCACCGGGGCGTCCAGGGTCCGCCCGCCCTCGGTCTCGAACAGCTCGGTGAAGTAGCGCTCCGCCTCCTTGGTGCCGCTCCTGCGGTTGTGGATGATCAGCCGCAGCTGCTCGGGATCGACATCCTCGGTGTCCAGTCCGGCCGCGGCCAGGGCGTTGACCATGCCCTGGTCGCTGCGCAGCCGCTCGGCCAGCTCCGACCAGCGCTCGGCGAGGGCGGCGCCGCGGCCGCGCGGACGGGCGAAGGGGAAGATCCCGCCGAGGTAGACGGCCTCGATCTCGCGTCCGGCCGCCTCGACCCGGCGGGCGATCTCGACGCAGAGCTGCACGCCGAGCCCGCAGTGCCCGTAGAGCACCAGGCGGCCCTCCACACCGGCGAGGATCTCCTCGGCGCACGCCGCCGCCACCTCCTCGACCGGCATCGCCTGCTCGCCCAGCTCGTGGCCGGGGACGGCGAGCGAGTGCAGCGCCCAGTCGTCCGGCAGCGCGTCGGCCAGCGGCTTGTAGATCAGCGCGCTGCCCCCGCCGTACGGTGCGCACACCACGCTCGCGGTGGTACGGCGGCGCTCCGGGGTGAGCCGGTGCAGCAGCCCGCCCGGCCCCCGGTCCGCCGAGGGGTCGCTGATCAGCCCGGCGAGCCCGCGCACGGTCGGGAAGCGGAAGATGTCCATGACGCCGACCGGGACCGGCAGGTCGGGGTAGGCGCGGCGGATCCGCGCGACCACCTGGGTGGCGAGCAGGGAGTGCCCGCCGAGTTCGAAGAAGTCGTCCAGCGCGCCGACCCGGGAGATCTCCAGCAGCTCGGTCCAGATGGCGGCGACCCGGACCTCCGCCTCGCCGTCGGGCGCGACGTACTCGCCGCTGGCGGCGGCCTCCTCGGGCTCGGGCAGCTTCCTGCGGTCGACCTTGCCGTGCGCCTGGAGCGGCAGCCGCTCCAGCTCCACGTAGCGTGCCGGGACCATGTAGTCGGGCAGCACCTCCAGCAGCCGGGCCCGCACGTCGGCCGGGGCGAGCGGCTCGGGGCCGCCGGGGCGCTCCAGGTAGCCGACCAGGTTCTGCCGTACGCCCTCGCCGCGGCTGACGACCACCGCCTGGCTGACGCCGGGCAGTTCGGCGAGCGCGGCCTCGATCTCGCCGGGCTCGACGCGGTAGCCGCGCACCTTGATCTGGTCGTCGGCGCGGCCCAGGTACTCCAGGGTGCCGTCGGGGCGCCAGCGGGCCAGGTCGCCGGTGCGGTAGAGCCGGCCGCCGCCTTCCGGGTCGGTGACGAAGCGCTCGGCGGTGAGGTCGGGGCGGCCCAGGTAGCCGCGCGCCAACCGGTCGCCGCCCAGGTGGAGTTCGCCGGTCACACCGGGCGGGACCGGGCGCATCGCGCGGTCCAGGACCAGGCAGCGGGCGCCGGGGAGCGGGGTGCCGATGGGGGTGTTGCCGGGGCCGGGCACAGGGCCGACCTCGAAGACCGAGACGCCCACCGTGGCCTCGGTCGGCCCGTAGTGGTTGAAGACCGCGCACCGCCCGGTGGCGGCAAGTTCGGCGGCCCAGGCCCAGTTGGACGCCTCGCCGCCGAGCACCAGCGCGCGGCGCGGCAGCAACCGCTCGGCGGGCGCGTCCGCGGTCAGGGCCGCCAGGTGCGAGGGCGTCATCTTCAGGTAGTCCAGCTCCAGCGACCGGACCTGCTCGGCCAGTTCGGCGCCGGAGATCCGGCGCGGCAGCAGATGGAGGGTGCCGCCGCTGCCGAGGGCCAGGTAGAGCATGGTGAGGCTGAAGTCGAAGGACAGCGACTGGAGCAGCCCGTACCGGCCGCCGGGGACGATCCGCAGCCGCTCCCCCACGCCGGTGAGGTAGTTGAGGATCTGCCGGTGCTGCACCGCGACGCCCTTGGGCAGGCCCGTGGAGCCGGAGGTGTAGATGACGTAGGCCAGGTCGTCCGGGCCGCAGACCTCGGCCGGGGGTTCGTCCCGCTCCTCGACCTCCTCACCGTCCAGCAGCAGTTCGGCGCCCTCGTAGCCGGGGAAGCGCTCGCGCAGCTCCGTGTCGGTGATCAGGACGGCGGCCTGCGCGTCGGCGACCAGATGGGCCAGCCGGGCGGGCGGCTGCTCCGGGTCGAGCGGCAGGTAGGCGGCGCCGGACTTGAGCACGCCGACCAGGGCGGCGGCCAGGTCGGGCGACTGCTCCAGGCAGATCGCCACCCGGTCGTCGGGGCCGACCCCGAGGGCGCGCAGCCGCCACGCCAGCCCGTTGGCCCGTCGGTCGAGCTGACGGTAGGTCAGCGACCGTTCCTCGAAGACCAGCGCGGTACGGTCGGGGAACTCCCGCGCGGCTCGCGCCAGCAGCCGGGGAAGCGTGTCCGGCCCGCCCGTGGGCAGTTCGGGACCGGCCGACCAGGCGGCCAGCTGCTCCCGCTCCTGCGCGGTGAGCAGCGGCAGTTCGTCGACCGGGCGGTCGGGGTCGGCGAGCGCCGCGTCCAGCAGCAGTTCGAAGCGCTCGGCGAGGCGGACGACGGTCGCCTCGTCGAAGAGGTCGGTGCGGTAGGTGAACAGGCCGTGCAGCCCGTCCGGTTGCTCACCGAGGTAGAGCGCCAGGTCGAAGTGGGTGGAGGTGGCGGCGTAACCGAAGCCCTCGGTCCCGGCGGCCGGTGCGGCGGCTCCCCGCTCGCCGTAGTTCTGGAAGGCGAAGGTGGTCTGGAACACCGCCGACCGGCTGACGTCCCGTGTGACGTCCAGGTCGGCGACCATCTGCTCGAACGGCACCTCCTGGTGGGCGTAGGCGTCCAGGGTGGTCTCCCGCACCCGGCTCAGCAGCCGGCCAAAGCCCATGCCCTCCTCCAGCCGGGCCCTCATCGGCAGCATGGTGACGAACGCGCCCACCACGCCTTCGAGTTCGCGGTGCAGCCGGCCCGCGACCGGCGAGCCGACCGCGAAGTCCCGCTGCCCGCCGAGCCGGGAGAGCAGGGCCTGGTAACCGGCGAGGACGGTCATGTACGTCGAGGCGCCGTACGCGCGGGACACCTCCGCGATGCGGTCGGTGAGCCGGCGGTCCCAGTGGAAGGCGTGGGCGGCGCCCGCGAAGGTGAGCACAGGCGGCCGGGGCCGGTCGGCGGGCAGGTCGAGCGCGGGCACGTCCTCCAGGGCGGTCCGCCAGTACGCCCGGTCGGCGGCCAGCGCGCCGCTGTCCAGCCGCTCCCGCTGCCAGACCGCGTAGTCGCCGAACTGCACGTCCAGCGGGGCGAGTCCGGACGGTGTGCCGTCCGCGTGCGCGGCGTACAGCGCGTCCAGCTCGCGGTGCAGGATGTCGACCGACCAGCCGTCCGTGACGATGTGGTGCATCACCAGCGCCAGGACGTGCTCCTGCGCGCCGAGCCGGAGCAGTTCGGCGCGCAGCAGCGGCCCGGTGGCGAGGTCGAACGGTTCGGCGGCCCGCTCGCCGACCAGCTCGGCGGCGCGGGCGGCGGGATCGGGCAGCCCGGAGAGGTCGGTGAACCGCGCGCCGAACGGTGCGGGTTCGGCGATGTGCAGCGCGGCGGCGCCGTCCTCGGTGCCGGGGAAGGTCATCCGCAGCGCCTCGTGCCGGGCCACCAGGTCGGTGAGCGCCGCGTCCAGCGCGGCCCGGTCGAGCGGGCCGCGCAGCAGGCGGGCGGGGGCCAGCGCGTAGGCGGCCCCGCCGGGGGCGAACTGCTCCATGAACCAGAGCCGTTCCTGTCCACTGGACAGCGGCGGCACGGTGCCCGCCGGGCGCGGGGCGACCACCTGGACGGGTGCGGCCGCGCCGCGCAGGCGCTGGGCGAGCAGGGCGCGCTTGGTGTCGGACCAGCCCGCGGGCTGCGGCCGGGTGTCGCTCATCCGCGCTCCCCCGGTCCGGACGAGCCGTGCTCGTTCACCGTGTCCGCGCCCTCCGCGAGGGCGGCCACCGTGTGTTCGGCGACCGCGTGTCCGGCTGCTCCGTGCTCGGCAATCCCGTGCTCGGCGGTCAGGTGGGCGGCGAGCGCGTCCAGGCTGCCGAGGAAGTCGCCCTGGTCCAGGTCGAGGAAGACCCCGTAGCGCGCCTCCACCGCGTCCACCAGCCGCAGTTGCGCGAGCGAGCCGAGGCCCATCGCGACGAACGGGGTGTCGGGGGCGGCCAGCAGTTCGGCGACGGTCACGGCGTCGTCGCTCGCCTCGGCCGTCATACCCGCGAGCACCGCGAGCAGGGACGGTGCGGGCGCGGTCGCGGCGGTGCTCAACTCGTGCGTCACTGCTGCTCCTTCACGGCTGCGGCGAGCCCGGCCACGGTCGTCACGTCGAAGAAGATCTCCAGGTCGAGATCGACGTCGAAGGACTTGCGGATCCGGGCCGCGATCTGGATGAAGCTCAGGGAGTGCGCGCCGATGTCGAAGAGGTCCTCGTCCGATCCGATGTCCGGGATGCCGAGCACCTCGGAGCAGATGGCGCTCAGTTCGGCCTCCACCGGGTCCCCGGCGGGCGCGGCGGCCGGTTCGCGCGGCTCGGCTGCGGCCTCGGCGGGCGGTGCGGGCAGCGCGCGGCGGTCCAGCTTGCCGTTGGGGGTGAGCGGCAGCGCGGGCAGGGTCACGAAGACCTGCGGGACCATGGCGCCGGGCAGCGTCCGGCCGAGGTGCGCGCGCAGCTCGGCGGCGGCGGGGGCGGCTCCGGCCGCAGCCACGAGGTAGCCGGCCAGGCGCGGTTCGCCGTCCTGCCCGGTGTCCACGGCCACCGCCGCTGCGGCGACGGCCGGGTGCTCCAGCAGCGCGGACTCGATCTCGCCCAGCTCGACGCGGTGGCCGCGGATCTTCACCTGGTGGTCCAGCCGTCCCAGGAAGTCCAGCTCGCCGTCCTCGGTCCAGGCCACCAGGTCCCCGGTGCGGTACATCCGGCCGCCGCCGTACGGGTCCGGGACGAACCGCTCGGCGGTCAGTTCCGGCCGGTCCAGGTAGCCCTGGGCCACGCCGTCCCCGGCCAGGTGGAGTTCGCCGGGGATGCCGACGGGCACCGGGCGGCCCTGTGGGTCGAGCACGTAGGCGCGGGTGTTGGCGATCGGGCGGCCGATCCCGACGGCCTGCGGCAGCGGCGGCAGCTCCGCGCAGGTGGACCAGATCGTCGTCTCGGTGGGCCCGTAGACGTTGAACAGCCGGTCCACCCGGGCGCGCAGGTCGCGGGCGAGCGGCAGCGGCAGGGCCTCGCCGCCGACGAGCGCGGTCAGCCCGGCCGGGAGGGAGTCCGCGGTGAGCAGCACCCGCCAGCCGGACGGTGTGGCCTGCACGTGGGTGACCTGCGCGCGCCGGATCAGCTCGGCCAGCCCGGGTCCGTCGAGGGCGAGGCCGTCACCGGCGAGCACCAGCCGGGCGCCGGTGACCAGCGGCAGGAAGATCTCCAGCCCGGCGATGTCGAAGGAGAGCGAGGTCAGTGCGAGCCAGCGGTCCCGGTCGGCCGAGCCGAGCCGGTCGGCGAAGGAGCTGAGCAGGTTGACCAGGGCCCGGTGGCCGACGGACACGCCCTTGGGGCCGCCGGTCGAGCCGGAGGTGTAGAGGACGTAAGCGCGGTCCTGCGGGCCCGGCGCGGGCAGCGGCTGGTCCGCGGAGCCCGCCGGAGCGGCGGGCCGGTCGGGCCGGTCGAGCCGCAGCACGGCGGGCGCGGCGGCGGCGACCTCGGCGGCGGGTTCGCCGTCGGCCAGCAGCAGCGCGGCGCCGGAGTCGGCGAGCACCAGCGCCAGCCGCTCCGGCGGGTAGCCGGGGTCGAGCGGCAGGTACCCGGCGCCGGTCCTGAGCACGGCGAGCAGCGCGACCGGCAGCGTCGAGGTGCGCGCCAGGTGCACCCCGACCAGGCTGCCGGGACCGGCCCCGGCGGCGGCCAGCCGCCCGGCCAGCTCGACCGACCGCTCCCTGAGCTGGTGATACGTCAGTTCGGCGTCGGCGGCCGTGACGGCGACCGCGCCGGGGCGGGCGGCGGCCTGCTCGTCGAACAGGTCGAGCACGGTCCGGTCGGCGGGGTAGTCGCGGGCGGTGTCGTTCCAGTCCCCGGTGACCTGCCGCAGTTCGTCCGCGCCCAGCAGCGGCAGCGCGTCCACCCCCGCGCCCGGGTCGGCGACCGCCGCGGCGAGCAGCGTCTCCAGGTGCCCGGCGATGCGCTCGGCGGTCCGCGGGGGGATCACCGAGGGGTCGTACTGGAGGCTGAGGTCGCAAGCGTCGGCGGACTCCACCACCTGGATGTGCAGGGTGCTGCGGGCGGTCCCGTTGAACATCATCCAGTCGACCCGGCTCGCGGTGCCGGTGAAGACGGGTTCCGGGCCGCGGCGCCGGTAGCCGAAGGACACCGGGGTGAGGCCGACGCGCGGGGTGAGGCCGCCGACGGCCGGGGCGAAGGGCACCGCGCGGAAGCGGTACAGCTCGCGCAGCCCGGCCCGCACGCCGAGGGCGAAGTCGTGGAAGGAGGGCGCCGCGGCGTCCGCGTCCACGGCGGGCGGGTGGTGGGGCAGTTCGTTGACGAAGAGGCCGATCTCGCGGGCGGGGCCGGGGGGCCGGGTGGAGAGCGCCAGGGCCACGGGGGCGGCGGTGTTGCCGTAGCGCCGCAACAGGGTGTGCACGGCGGCGAGCAGGAATTCGAAGGTGCTCACCCCGCAGGCCCCGGCCGCCGCGGCGAGCGCGGACGGGTCCAGGCGGCGGGCGGTGGCCGCACCCGGGCCGACGCCCTGCGCGGCCCGGCGCAGGCCGGGCAGCAGCAGGTCGGCGGAGTCCGTCCAGCGCGGCCCGAACCAGTCGGCGGCGGCGCGCACCAGTGCGGCGTCGGGCTCGGCGGGCGCCTCGGGGGCCGGTGTGCCGAGGTCGGCCGGGGTGCCCGCGACGGCCGCGTTGTACGCGGCGGCCAGGTCGTGCACCAGGACGTCCTTGGACATGCCGTCGAAGACCGCGTGGTGGGCGACGAAGAGCAGGTCGGCGCCGCCGTCGGGGCGATGGAAGAGGGTCAGGCGGGCGAGCGGCCCGGTCTCCAGCACGAACGGGCGGGTCGCCTCCTCCTCGATCAGCTTGTCCAGCGCGGCCGGGCTGTCGGCGGCGGCGCTCTCGGCGAGGACGACGTCGGCCTGCGCGCGGTGGAGTCCGACGACCCCGTCGCGTTCGGCCAGGGTGCCGCGCAGCGCGGGGTGGCGGGCGACGACGGCCGCGCAGGCGGCGCGCAGGGCGGCCGGGTCGACGCGGTCGAAGCCGATCCGCAGCGGGAGATGGTAGCTCGTGCGGGCGGCGTCGAGCCGCTCGGTCAGCCAGACGCCCTGCTGCGGGAGGCTTGCCGGGAGGGCGGTGGCACGGGGTTCGGGCATGGGAGGACTCGCTTCGCTGTCGGGAATCCGTGAGGGGCGGCGGCGCGGGGCGTGCGCCATCGCCGGAGGGCGCGGCGTCCGCGCGGAAAAGGTGAGGAGAGGTGAAGTGAGGTGAAGTGGTGGAGGTGGGGCGGTCAGCCCGCGAGCAGTTCGCGTACGACCCGCTTGAGCGGTTTGCCCGCCTCGTTGCGTGGCAGGGCGTCCAGGGCGAGGATGCGGCCCGGGATCTCGTGCGCGGCCAGCCGCCCGGCGAGGTAGGTGCGCAGGGCGGCGGGGTCGAAGGAGGCCGCGTCGACGGGTACGACGGCGGCCCCGACGCTCATGCCGAGTACGGGGTGCGGCACCCCGACCACCGCGGTGTCGGCGACCGCCGGGTGCTCCAGCAGTACCGCTTCGACCTGGAGCGTGGAGACCTTGTAGGCACCGGACTTGATGACGTCGGACTCGCGGTCCACCAGGTGCAGGTAGCCGTCCTCGTCCAGGTAGCCGACGTCGCCCATCCGTACCCATCCGGCCCGGAAGACGCGCTCCCCGGCCGCGCCGTCGCCGTAGTACGCGCGCGGGGCGGCGGGCGAGCGCAGGTGGACGTCGCCGGTCTCACCGGGCGGCAGCGGGCGGCCGTCGGGACCGGCCACCCGTACCGATCCGGGGGCGGCCAGGCCCAGCGCGGTCGGCCGGGACGGGTCGTAGACCATCGCGGTCTGCGCGGGCGCCGCCTCGGTGGAGGTGTAGTAGTTGACCACGGTGGCGCGGGGGAAGGCCTCGGTCAGCGCGGTGGCCACGCTGGGCGGCAGTGCGGCCGCGGTGGAGCCGAGGAGCCGGACGCAGGAGAGGTCGTGCCGCTGCTGCACCCCGGCGTTGAGCAGTTCGGCGGCCATCGCCGGGACCACGAAGACGCTGCCCACCGACCGCTGCTCGATCAGCCGGGCGAACCGGCCGGGGGTGAAGCGGGTGGCCACCAGGGCGGCCGGGTGCGCGTCGAGCGCGTTGACCAGCATGGTCTGGCCCGCGTTGGTGCCGACGGCGAAGGCGTGCAGGAATTCCTCGGAGTGTTTCAGCGGCCGGTGCCGGGCTCCGGGCCTGGTCCCGTGCACGACGTTGCCGTGGGTGGCGAGCACGCCCATGGGCCTGCC
This sequence comes from Streptomyces sp. NPDC004031, assembly GCF_053604375.1. Taxonomy (NCBI): domain Bacteria; kingdom Bacillati; phylum Actinomycetota; class Actinomycetes; order Kitasatosporales; family Streptomycetaceae; genus Streptomyces; species Streptomyces sp. NPDC004031. The sequence continues at coordinate 186,952 of NZ_JBSGHL010000005.1, forward strand.
GGTGGTGCCGGAGGTGTAGAGCACCTGGGCCGGGTCGTCCGGCCCGACCACGGGCAGACCGGCCGGGCCGGGATCGTCGGCGGCGAGTTCGGCGGTGGCCGCCGCCCACCAGGGGCCGTCCGGCACCGCGCCCGTGCCCGTGGCTCCGGCGATCACGCCGACGGCTCCGCAGTGCTCCAGCAGTCCGCCGGTCGCCTCGGCGGGGCGTCCGTCCGAGATCGGTACGGCGACCGCGCCCGCCCGGGTCACCGCGCAGTAGTGCACGGCGTAGTCCGGCCAGTCGCGCAGTCCGAACACCAGGCCGATCCGGTCGCCGGGCCGTACGCCGCGGGCGACCAGCGCCTCGGCGGCCGCGACGGAGCGGTCCCGCCATGCGGCGAAGGTCAGCGTGGTGCCGGTGTCGGTGCTGATCGCCGTCCGCTCCGGCTGCGCCGCGGCCCGCAGGTCGAGCAGCCCGTGCACGGTCCGCCCGTCCGCGGGGTCCGGTTCCGGCGGGCCGTCCCCGGCCTCCGCCGCCGCATCGAACCGGGCGCCGATTCTTCTGTGCTGCAAGGACCTTGACACTTCCCCCGGGCCTTTCCGTCCGGCCCCGAGCGCCCACACATGACACTTGGTCCAGACCTGACGGAAAGATTGGCATAGACCAACTAGGGGGTCAAGATTCCGCCGCGAACCGCCGGGAGGCCCGTGCTGGGCGCTCTCCGCGACGTGCGCCACATATTTCTGACGGGGCGCCAGGCAGCTCCTTCCGCCCCGGCGGCGCCCCGCACACGGCGGCGGGACCGGCGCGAGCAGGCCGGTTTTCGGCCACGCCGCCCCATGGCGGTCCCACGCACGAACGCCGGGCCGGGACACCGTCCCGGCCCGGCGTGGCGGCATGCGTCAGGCGTGCTCGACGACCAGCTCGACGGACATGTTGCCGCGCGTGGCGTTGGAGTACGGGCAGACCTGGTGGGCGGCCTCGACGAGCGCGGTGCCCTGCTCGGGCGTCAGCCCCGCGGGGAGCTTGACCCGCAGGACGGCGGCGAGGACGAAGCCCTGGCCCTCCGGGTTCTTGGACAAGGTCACCTCGGCGGTGATGGTCGCGTCGTCGGCGTTCAGCCCCTTGGTGCGGGCCACCAGCTTCAGGGCGGATCCGAAGCAGGCCGCGTAGCCGACCGCGAAGAGCTGCTCGGGGTTGGTGCCCTCGCCGTCGCCGCCGAGTTCCTTGGGCATGGCGAGCTGGAGGTCGAGACGGCCGTCGGAGGTGGTGGCGCGTCCGTCGCGGCCGGACGAGGTGGCGACGGCGGTGTAGGTCGGCATCACGAGGGTCCTCTCGTTTGATTGTGTGCAACTCAGTTGTACGCAACTTAATCGTGCGCTGTCAAACCTGTATCGTGGACGCATGGGACTCGTACCGGATGACCTGGCCTGCTTCGCCGTCCATGTCGCGGCACGCGAGCTCGACAACGCCTACCGGCGCGAGCTGCGGCCGCTCGGGCTCACGTATCCGCAGTACCTGACGATGCTGCTGCTGTGGGACCGCGACGGCCGCAGCGTCAAGGAACTGGGGGAAGCGCTGCGCTTCGAGTCCGGCACCCTCTCGCCGCTGCTCAAGCGGCTGGAGACGGCCGGGCTGGTGACGCGGGAGCGCAGCAGGACCGACGAGCGCTCCGTCCTGGTCCGGCTCACCGACGCGGGCCGCGCGCTCCGGGAGCCCGGCGAGGGTGTGGTGGAGCGGGTCTTCGGCGCCCTCGACTACAGCGCCGCCGAGGCCGCGCAGCTCCACGCGGGTCTGCGGCGGCTCGTCGCCGCCCTGGACGCCGCACCCCCGTCGCCCGCCGCGACCTGACCGCCCGCACCGGGCGCCCGCCCCGACGCCTACCCCGACGCCCACCTCGGGGGATGTCCCGGGGGACGGCCCGGGGGCTGTCCCCACCCCCGGCCCGGTGGCGGGCCGGATGGGCCGTGCGCCCGCCCGGCGGTTGACTCGGCACGTGCCCGCAGCGGGCACAACGGTCGGCAGCGAACGGGGAGTTGGGCCATGCGCGGGGCGATGACCAGGAAACAGGCGGTCGCGGTGACGGCGGGGGTGGCGGCGCTCACCGCCTCGGTGCTCGCGGCGGCGCCCGCAGGAGCGCGCGGCGCCGCGGACGGCCACGCGCGGGGCGGCGGCTACTCGGCGGCCGACCTGCGGCGCGACCTCGCTGCGGTCCGCGCGGCCGGCGGCGGGGACGTCAACGTGGTCGTCCGGGTGGACCGCGCGGGACAGGAGCCGCTGCGCGCCAGGCTCGGCACCGCGGGCCTCGGGTCGAAGGCGCCCGTCCCGTGGGACCCGGAGTTCCGGATCGCCAGCACGACCAAGACGTTCACGGCCGTGGTCGTCCTCCAGCTCGTCGCCGAGCACCGGCTGTCGCTGGACGACACGGTCGAGCACTGGCTGCCCGGCGTCGTCCGCGGCCACGGCAACGACGGGCGCCGCGTCACCGTGCGCGACCTGCTCCGGCAGACCAGCGGCATCTACGACTACGTCCAGGACCCGGACGTCCAGGACCGCATGGTGAACCACTTCGACGAGAACCGGTTCGACGACACCCCGCCCGAGCAGCTCGTCGCCATCGCCATGAGCCACCCGCCGCTCTTCGCACCCGGCGGCGGCCGGTGGGCGTACTCCAACACCAACTACCTGCTCGCCGCGATGATCGCCGAGAAGGCGGGCGGCGGGCGGAGCTGGCAGGAGCTGGTGGCGCACCGCGTCATCGCCCCGCTCGGGCTGCGCCACACCTACGTCCCCGGCACCAACCCCTACCTGGTCGGGCCGCACGAGCGCGTCACGGTCACCCTGCCGGACGGGACCGCCGCCGACCTCACCGAGCAGAGCCTCCAGCACACCGCGGACTCCGGGATCGTCAGCACCCCGGCCGACCTCGACACCTTCTTCCGCGCCCTCGTCTCCGGCAAGCTGCTGCCGCCCGCCCTGCTCACCGAGATGCGCACCACGGTCCCCTACGACGACCTGCCCGTGCCGCCCGCCGGCACCCAGGGCGGCTACGGCCTGGGCCTGCGTGTCGTCCCGCTCACCTGCGGCGGCACCTACGACATGCACGAGGGCGACGGCCTCGGCGTCTACGCCCGCCCCGCGGTGACCGCCGACGGGAGCCGCGCGGTGACGCTCTCCGTCACGACCACCACCGCCCTGATCGACCAGGAGAAGGTCGACCGCGCGGTGCAGACCCTCACCGACCACGCCCTGTGCGACGACCCCGCCTCGTGATCCCGCCGCCGCCCGCCCCGGACGACCGGACAGGCCCGGGGCGGGCGGCGGCATCCGGAGGATCGCGGCGGGTTCGGCTCCGCCGTCCCGGTAAGGCGAACGGTGGGACGGCACCGGTGTGTTCACCGTGACGGTCCGCGGGCAGCCGCAGGGGAAGCGGGAGGTGCCCGCCGGCCGCACGCACGCGCCGGCCGCTCCCGTACCGAAGGCGGACCGAGAGACGGAGAGCCGATGATCCCCGACTGGCAACACCGCGCCGCGTGCCGCGACGAGGACCCCGAACTGTTCTTCCCCGTCGGCACCTCGGGGCCGGCCCTGCTGAAGGTCGAGGAGGCGCGGGCCGTGTGCCGCCGGTGCCCGGTCCTGGAGACCTGCCGGCGGTGGGCACTGGACACCGGCCAGGACGCCGGTGTCTGGGGCGGGCTCAGCGAGGAGGAGCGCCGTACGCTGCGCCGCCGCGAGCGCCGCGCCCGCAGCTGAGGACCCCCGGCGGGGCGTCAGCGCGCGGGCCCGGTCTGGACGGGCCCGGTCTCGACGGATCGTGACGGGTCGCGGCTGTACGCGGACCAGCCGCCGACGAAGAGGCGGCCCCGGCCGATTCCGGTGTGCTCCATCGTCAGCAGGTTGTGGCATGCCGTCACCCCCGAGCCGCAGTAGGAGGCGACCAGCGGCGCGGTGTCCTGGTCGATCCCGGCGGCGGCGAAGCGGTCGCGGATCTGCCGGGGCGGCAGCAGGCGGCCGCGGTCGTCCAGGTTCTCCCGGCACGGGACGCTGCGCGCGCCGGGAACGTGGCCGGGACGCGGATCGACGGGGTCCTGCTCGCCCAGGAAGCGGTCCCGGTTGCGGGCGTCCACCGCCACGACGTCCCGGCCCGTCACGCCGTCGGCGTCCACCAGCACGTCGGCCGGCCACGGGCGTTCGGTGAAGACGGCTTCGGCGGGGGCGGGTTCGTACGGGGTGAGCGAGCCGGGGCGGGCGTCGAGGTAGGCGGCGAGGCCCCCGTCCAGGACGGCGGCCCGTCGGCCCGTGGTCCGCAGCATCCACACCAGACGGGCGGCGATCACACCGCCCTGGTCGTCGTAGGCCACCACGACGTCCTCGTCACCGATGCCCAGTGCGCGCATGCCCCGGCTGAAGACCCCCGGCGACGGCAGCGGGTTGCGGCCGCCCTCCGGTGTGGCGGGCCCGGTCAGCCAGCGATCCAGGTCCACGAACACCGCGCCCGGCAGGTGCCCGGTCTCGTAGGCGGCCCGCCCGGAGCGGCCGTCGAGATACCACCGCACGTCCGCCAGGACCACCCGTCCGGGCAGCGCGTCCAACTCCTCGACCCGCACGAACGGCGGGACATTCGCATGATCGGCCATGTGGGAACTCTAGCCGCGCGTCCACATGGTGAGCCAATATCGTCCACGATGCGGGACACCCGAGGGGCAGGATCAGGCCTCCCGGGCCGCCGGGGTCAGGGCAGGATCGAGTCGACATAGCCGCCGTCCACCCGGACGGCCCCGCCCGTCGTGGCCGTCGCGAAGTCGGAGGCGAGGTAGACGGCCATGTGCGCGATCTCCTCCGGCTCGATGAGCCGCCGCAGCAGCGACTGCGGCCGGTGCTCGGCCATGAAGACGCGCTGCGCCTGCTCCCACGGCAGGTCCCGGTCGACCAGGGAGTACACGAAGTCCTCGACGCCGCCGGTGCGGGTGGGCCCGGCGATCAATGAGTTGACGGTCACTCCGGTGCCTGCCGCGTCCTTCGCGAATCCGCGGGTGACGGCCAGCAGCGCCGTCTTCGTCATGCCGTAGTGGACCATCTCGGCGGGGATGACGACGGCGGAGTCGCTCGCGACGTTCATCACCCGCCCCCAGCCGCGGTCCTTCATGCCCGGCAGGTACGTCCGGATCATCCGCACCGCCGCGAGCACGTTCACCTCGAAGTACCGGCGCCACTCGGCGTCGTCGATCTCCAGCGCGGGGACCGCGCCGAAGACGCCGAGGTTGTTGACGAGGATGTCCGCGGCGGGCAGCGCGTCCGCGACCCGGCGGGCGCCCTCGTCGGTGGCCAGGTCGCCGGGCGCGGCGAGGAAAACGTCCTGCCCGGTCTCGTCGCACAGCTCGGTGACCGCCCGCCGCACGGATCCGGCGCTGCGGCCGTTGACCGCGACACGGGCCCCGGCCCGGCCAAGACCGGCCGCGATCGCGCGGCCGATGCCCTGCGTGGAGCCGGTGACCAGGGCGGTCCGGCCGGAAAGGTCGATGAGCATGCCGGTGTCTCCCGGTGGTCCGGGCGGCCCGCGGGCCGGGCCGCCAGGTTTCTCCTTCCCGGCCCGCCGCGGCCCGGACTCGGCCACCCGGGGGCTTTCGCCCGGGACCGCCGGGCGTTCCGCCACGGATGCCGGCGCGCGGCGATGAGTTCCGGCGCCGCCGCCGGTCCACCCCGGTATGACACGCATCGTCGCCGACATCTCGGTCTCCCTCGACGGCTTCGTCACCGGCCCCGGCGCAGGCCCGGACAGCGGGCTGGGCACCGGGGGCTCGGCCCTGCACGCCTGGGCCTTCTCCGACGACCCCGAGGACCGCAGGATCCTGGGCGAGGGGACCGTCCGCTCGGGCGCCGTCGTCCTCGGACGGCACCTCTTCGACGTGGTCGACGGGCCGCACGGCTGGGACGACGAGACCGGCTACGGCGCCGGCGAGGTCGGCCGGCCCGCGTTCGTCGTCGTCACGGGCGCGCCGCCCGCCTCCGTACGGCTCACCGACCTGGACTGGACGTTCGTCACCACGGGCCTGCCCGACGCGGTGGCCGCCGCGCGGGAGCGCGCCGAGGCGGCGTCGGCCGCGGCGGGCCGGGATCTCGACGTCGTCCTCATGGGCGGCGGCGCCACGGTCGGCTCGGCGCTCGCGGCCGGCCTCGTCGACACACTGTCGCTGCACCTGGCGCCCGTCGTGCTGGGCGCCGGCACACCGCTCTTCCCCGCCGGGGCAGGGTTCGCGCTCGTCCAGCGCGGGGCGGTGGTGACGGCGACGGCGACGCACCTGACCTACGACGTCCTGTGACACCGCCGCCGCACGGGCGTCAGCCCTTGCAGGCGGGGTCGGCGAGGACGATCGGCGCGGCCTCCCGGGTGGTGACGAACGCGCGGAAGCCCGGGGCGCCCGCGACGCACTTGGTGGCGATGTTCGCGAAGCCGTCGGGGAAGTTGGTGACGTTGGCGGGGCTGTCCTCGCCCCGGTGGTCGGCGACGGGCGAGTCGCCGGTGCCGCGTGAGTCGCTGGCGCATCCGGTGAGGGCGGCCACGGCGACGGCGATCGACGCGACAGCGGTCAGGTACTTCGTCGAACGGCGCTTCATCTCGACCTCGTCTCGGCAGGCGGTGGGCCCCCGCGGCCCCCGGCGGATGCCTTCAAGGACCTGCGGCGGAGCCCGCCGGTTCCGCCGGATAGCCTGGAAAGATCGTCGTCGGGTGAGAGGGGACGCGGCGGCATGGAGCTGCGCCAGATCCGCTACTTCGTGGCCGTGGCGGAGGATCTGCACTTCGGGCGGGCGGCCGAACGCCTCGTGATCGCCCAGTCGGCCGTGAGCACGCAGATCCGCCGGCTGGAGCGGGAGCTGGGCGTCGAGCTGTTCGACCGTTCGCCCCGGCACGTGCGGCTGAGCGAGGCGGGGCAGGAGTTCCTGCCCGCCGCCCGCGAGGTGCTGGAGGCCGCCCGGCGCGCGACGGGGGCCGTGGAGCGGTTCGTCGCCGACCGCGGCGCCACCCTCCGGGTCGGCACCAGCGCGGGCTTGGGCGAGCGTCTCGACCAGGTGCTGGAGGTCCTCCAGCGGGAGTCGCCCGGCACTTCGGTCGAGCTGTTCTCCGGCCCCCTCGACGTGCGGCTCGCGAGGGTCGCCGCGGGCGAGTGGGACGCGGCCTTCGCCCGGGGCGAGGTCGAGGTGCCCGAGGGCGTCCGCCTGCTGCCGCTGTGGCAGGACGAGCTGGTGGCGGCGCTGCCCGCCGGGCACGCCCTGGCCGGGCGCGGCACGCTCCCCCTCACCGAGCTGGCGAACCTGCCGCTGCTGCTGACGGAGCGGCGGAACAACCCGCCGCTGGTGGACCTCGTCGTCGGCGCCTGCCACGACGCCGGGTTCGAGCCGCAGCCCGGCCGCAGCCACGGCTCGCTCCAGGACAACCTCGCGTCCCTGGGCGCGGGCCGTTCGGCGTGGACGGTCGTGTACGCCTCCCACGCCGCCCAACTGCGCCACAGCCGGGTGGCGTTCGTCCGGGTGACCGACCCGGCCGGGCACCGGCTCGCGCTGCCCGGCGTGCTGGCGGTGCGCGGGGAGACCCCGGCGCACCGCCTCCGCCCGCTGCTGGACGCCTGCCGCGCCGTGGCGCGCGCCGACTCCGGTGGGAGCACCGGTCCCCTGCCGGGCGATCTCGATCCGAGATGACTGCGCGCTCGGACCGGGGCTGGGTGCGGGCCGCCGGAACGTGTGGACTGGGAGTCACCAGGAGGTCGCGAGCCACTCGGGGCGCGACCCGGAGACCCAGGAGGACATCATGCCCATCGTCACCGTGCAGCAGGGCCCGCGGAGCATCGAGCTGAAGCGCGAGCTGGTCGCCCGGATCACCGACGCGTTCGTGGACGCGCTCCAGGTCCCGGCCGAGAGCGTGCAGGTGTGGATCCAGGAGACGAGCCCGGAGAGCTGGGGGGTGGCGGGCAAGCTCACAGCGGATACCAAGAAGTAGCGCCCGGCCGGACGGCGAGACCCGGGGCCGCCCGGCCCCGGGGTCAGCCGTTGGCCGCCGTCCAGTCGCTGTTCGCGGCGGGGACGCCGAACCGCAGCGAAGGGCAGTCGAAGGCGGAGCCGGACGGCGGGGCGGACGACAGGGGGGCGTTCGCCGGGCCGGCGGGGGTCCAGGAGCCGTCGTAGAGCTGGATGCCGCTGCTCTCGACGACGGTGCCGTGCGTGGCGTCGCAGAAGTAGCCGCTGCCGGTGCCCGGGTTCACCGAGGTGTACACCTCGTAGGTGTCCCAGCCGAAGGTGAAGCCGCTCTTGTCGGTGCCGGAGCTGGTGAAGAAGGTGTCCCAGGACTGGTGCGCGTAGTTGTACAGGTACACCGTCCAGGTGTTGGCGGCGGCGTCGCTCTGCACCTCGTCCATGGTGTAGGCGGGGCGGCCGTTGACGGTCGTGGTGTAGGTGGCGAGGAAGGCCGCGTCCATGACGACGGTCTTGCCCGGACTGACCGAGCCGCACCAGTCCCACGCCCACAGCAGCGGGCCCTGGCTGTCGTAGGCCGTGGTCAGCTCGATGCAGGAGTTGCCCGGGGCCTTGGCGGTGGGCGCGTAGAGGTAGTCGCCGCCGGCGGGGCGGGTGCCCGGCAGGACACTCTGCGTGGCGACGAGCCCGTTCGGGCCGTTGCTGGGCATGTAGACGCCCCAGTCGGTGTGCAGCTGGCCCTGCGCGGCCGCGGCGGGGGACGTCCGCGCCCCGGCGGAGCCGTGCGTCCGGCGCTGCCGGGCGAAGGCGGTGGCCGCGGGCCCCGCGAGCCGGACGGCGGCCGGGCCGGTGGCACCGGGCACGGTGCCGGTCACGGGGGCGAGGGCGCCGGGCGAGCGGTCGGCGTTCGCGGGGCGGGGCAGCAGGGTGCGGGCGGCGGCGGGGGCCGCCTGCTGCGGGGCCTGGGCGGCGGCGACGGGGGTGCCGCCGGTCAGGGCCAGCAGCAGTGCGGCGCAGCCGAGCAGGGGTGCGCGGTCCAGACGCATGGACGGCCTCCTGTGGGGGGGTGGGCGGAGGGCGGCGGACGGTCAGCCGGGGGCGAGGACTCCCCAGTCGAGCTCGGCGTAGCCGTCGCCCTTGCGCAGCACGATGTGGTTGACGCCCTGGGCGAGGGTGACGCGTACCGAGGACTGCGCTTCCAGGCGGTCCTGGACGGCGGTGCCGAGCCATCCGCCGGTGGGCTGGTAGGACATGCTGCCCGCGGCGGCGCCGTTGACCAGGACCTGGTGGGTGGCGGCCGCGGTGGTGCCGTCGGCGTAGCCGACGGTGAAGCGGTACGTGCCGGCGGCCGGTGCGGTGACGGCGAAGTCGACGGCGCTGTCGGCGTTGTCGATGCCGCCGACGTAGTCCGGGAAGCCGTTGTAGGCGAAGGGGTGGATACCGGCGTCGGTGACGGCGGCGTACTCGGCCTCGTAGCGGTGGGTGTCGGGGCGGATGTCGACGGAGTCGAGTTCGGCGTAGCCCGTGCCCTTGCCGAGGGTGACGGTGTTGGTCCCGGCGTCCAGCAGGACCCGCGTCCAGACGGTGTGCGGTTCGGTGTCGAGCCAGCCGCCGGTCGGCGGGTAGCCGACGGGCTGCTCGGCGCGGCCGTCGACGGTCACCGTGTGGGTCGCGTCCGCCGTGGTGCCGTTGGCGTAGCGCACGGCCATGGTGTAGATCCCGGCCGAGGGCGCGGTCACGGTGAAGGCGACCGAGGAGTCGGGGTGGTCGATGCCACCGACGTAGGCGTGGCCGGACGCGAGCGCCGCGTCGGAGCCGTTGTGCAGGACGGCGTCGGTGCTGCGCGCCTGCTCGGCCTCGTACGTGGTGGGCTGGGTGTCCGGCGCGGCGGCCGGGGAGAGCGTGACGCGGTAGCCGTCGTACTGCTCCAGGCCGCGCAGCGGCACGGTGAGGTTGCCCGAGCCGTCGAGCGTCATGGTGGTGTCGAGGACGCGGTAGCCGCCGGTCTGCGGGTCGCCGCCCTGCTCGACGCTGGCGTGGGCCGCGTTCGGGTCGCCGGTCCAGTGCGCGTCGTCCACCCGGACGCGCACCTGGGGGCCCAGGCCGCGGGCGGCGACGCCGAGCAGCCGCACGTCGAGGTCGGTGGTCTCCCCGCCGACCAGCAGCGTGACCGTGCGGCTGCCGGGGTCGAAGGACGCGACGCCGTCCGCGGCCTGGTAGTGGCGGGTGTCCCAGCGGCTGACCGCGAGCTGGTTGCCCTGCATCTGGTGGTACCAGTTCTCGAACCACCAGCCGGCGTTGGGCGACAGCTGCCCGCCCGGTGTGCGCCGCAGGGTGTTCCCGAGCAGTCCGACGTTGGTGTACGTGCCCATGGAGGCGGCGTCGATGCCGTACCGGGCGAACTCGGCCCAGTGCTTGACCATCGTGCCGGGGACGCCCTCGAAGTCGCCGCTGCCCGGCCCGTACTCCTCGACGACCACCGGCTTCGGCGCGCCCGGCAGTCCGAGCTGCTGCTCCAGCGGCCGGTAGTAGTGCGTGAGCGACTCGGGTACGTCGCCGGGGCTCGGGCCGAGGCTGTGCCAGCCGATGACGTCCGGGACCGTGCCGGTGTTCATGGCGTTGACCAGGAACGCGCGCATCCGGGGCTGCCGGTCGGCGGACTCCCAGGGGTTGTAGTGCTCGTAGTTGGGACCCATGGTGCGCAGCGTCGGGTCGATCGCGTGGATGCGCCGCACCGTCTGCGTCCACAGCCAGTTGACCTTGTCGTCGTACGTGGCGCCCTGGACCTGCGGGTCGGTCATGAAGGGGCTGCTCGCCGAGGTGCCGAGCTTGTTGTCCGGCTCGTTGAGCGGCGCCACCGCGTAGACCTGCGAGCGGTACTTCTGGACGGACCGGGTGGCGCTGTCCACCTTGCCCAGCCAGTCGGCCAGGCCCTTCCAGACGTACGGCCAGCCGCCCATCAGGTCGTTGTAGCGCACGATCATCCGCACGCCGGTGCCGCCGAGCTTGCCCGCGACGCTCTCGGTGGAGGTGGGGTACGAGGTGTCGCCGTCCAGGCTCGCGTGCTGGGCCAGCAGATTCTGCGTCTGCGCGGCCAGGGAGGCGGGGGTGTCGGGCTGCGAGGCGACGCCGAAGAGCGAGCCGAGGCCGGGCTTGGCCATCGGTCCGCTCTGCGCGCCGGTGTCCACCGTGATCACCTCCGGCGCGGCAGCCGCGGCCGCCGCCGTACCGGCCGGGTGCGCCGCGACGCCGGGGGCGGCCGGGAGCACCAGGCCCAGGGCGAGACCTGCGGCCGCGGCCGCCTTCCACCACACGCGTCTCACGTATCCCACGAGCCCTCCCGGGTCGTCTGCCGGTCGCCGGTATGAAGTCACGTCCCGCGGTGCCGGGTCAAGGCACCGGAGCGGCTTGAAGTCTTCAACCGGTGGCAACGCCGCAAGGCGTTGCGGACGGCATGTGCGCAGGTAGCGGGCGCGAAACTCGGTGACGGGACGGCCCGGGTCCCCCGCCGGGGCGGGCCTGCCGGGGCCCGGCGGACGTCCAGGGGCCGGTGAACGGTGAACTATCGGAGTGTTTCCGGTCACCGCCCGCAGCCCGCACGCGGTCCATGTCCCGTCATGTCCTGGAGCGAGAGCGGCAGTTGGGGCGTCGTGCCTCTTGACGGCGGTGTCCGGCGTCCCTACGGTCCGATGGAAACTGTCGCAACTTTCCGAGCGTCCCTCTCCCCCCACTCCTCCGGACGCGGAGCGCGTATGCAGCCCTATCCCGGCGCCCGGCAGCGGGACGCCCTTCTCACCAGCCGGATGATCGCCGTCGAGGCAGGGGTGTCCACGGCCACGGTCTCCAAGGTGCTCAACCGCCGCCCCGGGGTCTCCCCCGCCACCCGGGAGCGCGTCGAGCAGGTGCTCTCACGGCACCGGGACAGCCGGCGGCCGTCCCATCCGCCGCCGGGGCTGATCCTCGACCTGGTGCTCAACGACCTGGACAGCCAGTGGTCGGCCCAGGTCGTCGCGGGCGCGTGCGAGGTGCTCCAGGCCGCCGGGGCCACCATGGCGGTCAGCGGCCTGCAGGCGGAGCCCGCCCGTACCGCCGCCTGGCTGGGCCAGTTACGCGACCGGCGCTGCGACGGTGTAATCCTGGTGGCCAGCGAGCCCACCCCGCGCCAGCACCTCGCACTGGCCTCGCGCGGCCTGCCCGTCGTCGTCATGGACCCGGTGGGCGCGGTGGACGCCGGGGTGCCGACGATCGGCGCGACCAACCGGGCTGGCGCCATCGCCGCCACCGAGCACCTGCTGGCACTCGGCCACCGCCGCATCGCGCACCTGGCCGGGCCGAGCCACTTCCAGAGCAGCAGGGCCCGCGCCGACGGCTTCCGCACCGCGATGGAGCGCGCCGGACACGAAGTGCCGCACGGCTGGCTGCGCTTCGGTGCCTTCGACACCGCTGCCGGGCGCGCCCAGGCCCTCGCGCTGCTGGACGACGCCGCCCGCGCCGGGCAGCCGCCGCCCACCGCGATCTTCGCCGCGAGCGACCACCAGGCGCTGAGCGTGTGCACCGTGCTGCGCGAGCGCGGCCTGCGGGTGCCGGACGACGTCAGCGTGGTCGGCTTCGACGACCTGCCGCTGACCGCGCACGGCCAGCCGCCGCTGACCACGGTCCGCCAGCCGGTGCGGGAGATGGCCGCGCTCGCCGCCCGGACGCTGCTGCGGCTCGTCGCCGGGGAGACCGTGGACCCGCCGCGGGTGGAGGTGCGCACCCCGCTCGTGGAACGGCAGAGCACCGCCCCGCCGCCCGGCTGAGGGGCCCGCGGGCGGGCGGACGGCCGGGCGGGTTTCGCGGTTGTTTCGCCCGCGGGCCTGCACGGAAGGGCCCGGGAAGCGGTTTCCGGGCCGCCGGGGTGCACTTCTTCAACGCCGCCCGGCCCGTTGACCCGGTGCGCGGCGGCATGGATTCATACCCCTCGCGGATTGCGCCCCCTCCCTGGGGCGACGCTCCGCGCCGCGACCGTCCCCGACCGTGGAGGTCCTCGTGAAACGCGCAGCCCGCAAGTCGGCCGCCCTGCTGGCGGCGGCCCTGTGCCTGCTGGTGTCGTGGGCGGGCTCGCCCGCACGGGCGGCCGCCGCCGCGCCCGGCGCCCCGCTGGTGACGTTCAAGGTGCTCTTCCTGATCTACCCGCACGTACGCGTTCCCGGCCAGCCGGCCGCCGACCTCAGCGGCGCGATGCTGTCGGCCGCGCAGACCGCGGCGGGCACCACCTGGCCGCAGTCGGTCGCCGACTACACCGGCGGGCAGGTGCGGGTGGTGCCCACCGTGGTCGTCGTCCCGCACGACCTGACCACCAACGAGCGCTACCGCGGCGGCAACGACCCCTCGGTGTGGCCGAACGTCTGGCCCGAGGACGTCCCGCAGGACGTGGCCGCCTACGTGCAGCCCGCCGGGCGCTACGACTCGGTGATCGTGTGGGACGCGAGCGCCGACTACCACAACACCACCGCGGGCGGCGGTGCCCGCACCACCACGGCCCAGGTCACCTGGTCCACCCAGGGCAACCCCGGCACGCCGGACGGCTACGGCTACGGCGGCGACATGCTCGCGGGCACCAAGCACGAGTGGCTGCACGGCCTGTCGCAGTACTACTTCGACGAGAAGGGCCTGCGCTCACGCGCCCCGCAGTGCGCCGACGACCCCAGCCACGTCGACGGCGTGCACTGCGGCGAGGAGTACGGCTACGTCCGGACGCAGGGCGGCTACGACAACTGGAACCTCTGGTACAAGGACTTCCTGAACGGCGCCGTCGCCGGCGGCTCGCTCGGGCTCGGCCCCACGGCCTGGGCGAAGGGCGTGCCCCGCGCCCGCTTCGGCGGCGCCCTGGACGGCTCGGACGCCGCGGGCACGCTCGTCGGCCAGGGCAGCGGCAAGTGCCTGGACGTCTACGGCGGCGGCACCGCGAACGGCACGCCCGCCATCATCTGGGGCTGCCACGGCGGCGCGAACCAGCAGTGGCAGGTCGGCGGCGACGGCACCCTGCGCAACCCGGTGTCCGGCCGCTGCCTCGACATCCAGGGCGGGCCCTCGGCCACGGCCAACGGCACCAAGGTCGGGCTGTGGGACTGCACCGGCGGCACCAACCAGCAGTGGCGGGTCGGCGGCGACGGCACCGTACGCAACCCGGCGTCCGGCCGCTGCCTGGAGGTCGCCGGCGGGACCGGCGAGAACGACGACGGCCGGCCGGTGCAGATCTGGGACTGCTGGGGCGGCGCCAACCAGAAGTGGACCCCACGCTGACGCCCGCCGGGCCCGCCTCCCCCTGACCCCGGCCCGGCCCGCCAGGGCCGGCGACCGGTCCGTGCCCCACCACCGACCCCGAGGAGACCGTCCGTGACCGTGAACGTCCACCTGCCGCGGCCGCTGCGCCGCGCGGCCGCCGCACTGGCGGTGCTGCTGCTCGCCGCGGCGGCGGCCCTGGTCCATCCGGCCGCCGCGCGCGCCGACACGCAGATCTGCGACCAGTTCGGCAGCACGTCCATCGCCGGCGGGCGCTACATCGTGCAGAACAACGAGTGGGGGGACACCTCCCCGCAGTGCATCAACGTCACCGGCAGCGGCTTCGCCGTCACCACCGCGAGCCACAACGTGCCGACCAACGGCGCACCGGCCGCCTACCCGTCGATCTACGCCGGCTGCCACTACGGCAACTGCTCCTCGGGCAGCGGACTCCCGCTCCAGGTCAGCGCGTTCGGCAACCCGGAGACCACGGTCGCCTACCACACCTCGGGCGGCTCCTGGGACGCCGCGTACGACATCTGGTTCGACTCCTCCCCCAGCCCCGCCGGGCAGAACAACGGCGCCGAGCTGATGATCTGGGGCAGCCACTCCGGCCCGCCGCAGCCCGCCGGGAGCAAGGTCGGCACCGCCACCCTCGAGGGCGCCACCTGGGACGTGTGGGAGGGCCGGCTGTCCAACGGCGGCATCTCCTGGAACGTGATCTCCTACGTGCGGCAGCAGACCACCGGCAGCCTCGACGTCCACATCAAGGACTTCACCGACGACATCACCGGCCGCGGCTACATGAGCAGCGCCTGGTACATGACCAGCGTCCAGTTCGGCTTCGAGCCGTGGGTGGGCGGCACGGGACTCGGCGTCGACAACTTCACCTTCACCACCAGCGGTTCGGGCGACGGCGGGGGCGGCGGCACCGGCAGCACCATCGTCGGCCAGGGCAGCGGCCGCTGCGTCGACGTCGACGCGGCCGGCACCGCCGACGGCACCGTGGTCCAGCTGTGGGACTGCAACGGCACCGTGGCGCAGAAGTGGAACCGTGTCGGCAACACCTTCGTCAACCCGAACTCGGGCAAATGCCTGGACGTCTCGGGCGCCCGCACGGGCAACGGCACGATCGTCCAGCTGTGGACGTGCCTGAACAACACCGCGCAGCAGTGGGTCGTCAACGGCAACGGCACCTTCGTCAACCCGAACTCCGGCAAGTGCCTGGACGCCACCGGCCAGGGCACCGCCAACGGCACCCGGTTGCAGATCTGGGACTGCTACGGCAGCGGCACCCAGGCCAACCAGGTCTGGTCCCTCAGGTGACATCCGCCCGGCGGACCGGCCGGACCGGGCCGGCGCCCGGACCGGACCGACCGGCCGCCGGGACGCGAACGCCGTCCCTCCGCTCCCCGGAATCCCGGGGCGGGGGGACGGCGTGACGTGCCGCGCGGGTCAGCGGTGGTAGCCGTCGCCCATCGCCGCCGCGTTGTGCACGGTGCGCGCGTCGTGGAAGGAGCGCTGGTGCTCCGCCTCCGCGCGGTGCAGGGCCTCGGCACGCAGGTCGCCGCGGGTCGAACTGCGACGGACCAGCGTCACGACGCAGGCGACCAGTGCGAGAAGAACGGCAGCCGCCGCGAGAATCATGGTCATGAGCACCCCCGTGCCTGGCGGGCCCGCTCGACGGGCCCCGGACATTCGAGCGTAGCCCCTCGGGGCACCGGCGCGGAGCAGTATCGGAAAATACCCCTGTTAGCCTGACCTGCGTGTTCAGGAAGCGAGCGGGGCAGCGGACATCCGGAGGGCCGGATTCCGGCGCGCAGCGCGCCCTGATCGCCGCCAGTTTCGTCAACCGGGTGGGCAACGGCCTCTTCAACACCGCCGCCATCCTCTACTTCACGCTCGTGGTGCACCTGCCCGCCGCGCAGGTCGGGGCGGGTCTGACGATCGCCGGCCTGTGCGGGCTGGCGGCCGGTGTCCCGGCGGGCAACCTGGCCGACCGCCACGGGGCGCGCACGGTCTGGCTGGTGACCCTCGCCCTCCAGGCCGCGACCATGGCGGCCTTCGTCCTCGTCCACAGCTGGTCCGCGTTCGTCCTCGTCGCCGTGCTGGACCGGCTGGCGGGCACCGCGAACGGCGCCGCGAGCGGGGCACTGGTCGCGCGGGTCGGCGGCGACCGGCCCGCCGCCTTCCGGGCGCGGCTGCGCACCTTCGTCAACCTCGGTGTCGTCACGGGCACGCTCGGCTCGGCCGCCGCGATCCAGATCGACACGCGCGCCGCCTACACCGCGCTGATCCTCGCCAACGCCGCGAGCTTCGCGCTGTCCGCGCTGATCGTCCTGCTGCGGGTGCCCGACCGGCAGCCGCCGCCCCGGCCGGTCGAGCACCGCCGGTGGTCGGTGCTCGCCGACCGGCCGTACGTGTCCTTCGTCGGCCTCTACAGCGCCATGGGCCTGCAGTACCAGGTCGTCTCCCTGCTGCTGCCGGTCTGGCTCATCTCCCACACCGACGCGCCGCGCTGGTCCGTGGCGGCGGTCAACGCGACGAACAGTGTCGTCTGCGTGCTGCTCCAGAGCAGGCTCGGCTCCCGCGTGGAGACCCCCGGGCAGGGGGGCCGCGCCTTCCGGCTCGCCGGGCTGATGTTCCTGGTCAGCTGCCCGCTCATGGCCCTGACCGCGGACGTCCCGCGCTGGGTCGCCCCCGCACTGGCCACCGCCGCGGTCGTCGTGCACAGCGTCGGGGAGGTGTGGGAGTCGTCCGCGGGCTTCGCGCTGGGCTTCGGCCTGGCGCCCGACCACGCCCAGGGGCAGTACCAGGGCTTCCTCGGCATCGGCTTCGACGCGGGCCAGGCACTCGCCCCGCTGATCCTGACCGGCGCGGTCCTCGCCCTCGGGCACGGCGGCTGGCTGCTGCTCGGTGCCTTCTTCGCCGTCCTGGGCGCCGCGGGGCCGCCGCTGGCGGCGTGGGCCGGGCGGACCCGCCCCGGGCAGCCCGCCGCGGACGCGCCGGGCGCGACCGGACCCGCGGTGCCGGCCGCCGACCGCTGACGGCAATCCGCGCCCGGCCCGCCCGTCACCCGGGCGCGGCGGCGTGCTGGTCCGACCAGGCCCGCCACAGCTCGGCGTAGCGGCCGCGGCGGGCGAGCAGCTCGTCGTGCGACCCCTGCTCGACGACCGCCCCGTCGTGCAGGACGAGGATGCGGTCGGCGGGCCGGGCCTGCGTCAGGCGGTGGGCCACGACGAGGGCCGAGCGGCCCTCGACCGCGGCGGCCGCGGCCTTCTCCAGCACGTGCGCGCCCGCCGACCCGGCCTCGGCGGTGGCCTCGTCGAGCACCACGAACCAGGGGTCGCCCAGCACGACCCGCGCCAGCGCCAGCTGCTGGACCTGGTCGGCCGCGAGCCGGTGGCCCTCCGCCCCGACCACGGTGTCCAGGCCGCCGGGCAGCGCGGCGGCCCAGCCGTCCGCGAACGTGGCGGACAGCGCGTGCCACAGCTCCTCGTCCGCCGCGCCGGGCCGGGCGAGGGTGAGCGCGTCCCGGAGCGTCCCGGCGAAGGCGTGGGCGTCCTGGGTGACCAGGAAGACCCGGGAGCGCGCGCCCGTCCCGGCCGGATCGTAGGGGGTGCCCCCGTACGTCACCGTGCCGGCGGCCGGACGGAGCACCCCGGCGGCGACGGCCGCGAGCGTTGTCTTGCCCGCCCCGGTGGCGCCGACCAGGGCGACCCGCTCGCCGGGCGCGATCCGCAGGCAGACGTCGCGCAGCACCGGGCGCCCGGGGACGTACGCGTGGGTGATGCCCTCCAGGACGACCTCGCCGCCCGGGAGTTCGGCGGCCGGGTCCGCGGCGGGCGGCGCGGGCATCGCCGCGATGCCGACGAGCCGGGAGAGCGCGGCACCGATCTCCAGGAAGCGGCCGAAGCTGAAGAGGATCCCGCCGACCGGGCCGAACAGCCGCAGGAAGTACAGCGCCGCCGCGGTGACGGCGCCCACCGAGGTGAGGTGCGCGCGCACCAGCACGAAGCCGAGCACCAGCACGCCGGACAGTCCGGCGAATTCGACGAGGTTGTGGCGCATGAGCAGGCGCAGCGACAGGCGGTAGACGCCGACGGAGATGTCGGCCGCCCGGCCGGAGGCGTCGGCGACCCGGCGGACCAGCAGCGTGCCGATCCCGAACGCCCGAGCCGTCGGGGCCGCCTCGATCCCGCCGAGCAGCGCCTCGGCCCGGCGGCCCTGGGCGATCCGCTCGTCGCGGCGCAGCGGCGCGGCGCGCGGCAGGTACCAGCGCAGCCCGGCGCCGAAGAGCGGCCCCGTAGCCAGGACGGCCAGGCCCAGCCGCCAGTCGAGCGCCAGCGTGCCCGCGGCGGTCAGGGCGACGGCGACGGCCGAACCCACGACCACCGGCACGGTGTCGCGCAGGCCCTGCGAGACCGTGCGGACGTCGTCCGAGAGCCGGGAGAGCAGGTCGCCGGTCGTCGCCCGCTCGACCCGGTCGGCGGGCAGGTGCAGCGCGCGGTCCAGCACGTCCTCGCGCAGCCCGGCGAGCGCGGGCTCGCCGACCCGGGCCAGCGCCACCGGCGCCGCGGCCCCGGCGAGCGCGCCGACCACGGTGGCGACGCAGATGAGCACGGCCTGCGGGAAGACGCCGCCGCGCCCGGAGACGACGTGGTCGACGACCGTCCCGACGGCCCAGGGCGGTACGAGCCCGGCGCCGCTCGCCAGCAGCATCGCCCCGACCGCGGCCGACGTGCCCCACCGGTCCGACGCCGCGGCACGCAGCAGAAAGGCGTAGGTCTCCCGCCGCCCCCCGGTCGGCAGCAGCTCCCCGCTCACGTCATCCCCCACGGCGATCCCCCTCCCCGCACCCGCCCGCGCTCACCGCGGCGACCCCCGCCCGACGTCCGTCCCGGCACCGGCGCCAGACGGCCCCGCGCCCCGGCACACGCCCGCCCGCGAAACCTGTCCCGTAGCCCCTCCCCGCGAACGCCCGCTCCCTCGCCCGGCCCAGCACCACGTCCCCCGGCGACTCCGCGCACCGGCCTCGGGCGCCCCCGGCCCCCGCCCGCCCCGGGCGCCGCGTGGCCTCATCGCAGGACCAGGTCGCGGTAGGCGGGGTCGGCGGTCAGGGCGTGGTGGGGGCCCTCGGCGGTGATGTGGCCGTCGCGGACGACGACGACGCGGTCCGCGGCGCCGAGGAGGGCGGGGCTGGTGGTGACGATCCAGGTGGTGCGGTCGCTCTCCGGGGCGTGGCGGAGCGCCCTGATGCCGGCGCCGATCCGCTGCTCGGTGACCGCGTCGACGGCGGTCGTCGGGTGGTCGAGCAGCAGGACCGGCGGGTCGGCGGCGAGCGCACGGGCGAGGGCCAGGCGCTGCCGCTGCCCGCCGGAGTACGTCGTCCCGCCCGCGGTGACCTGCTGGTCCAGCCCCTTGGCGTCGAGGGCGGCGATGTCCTGCGCGGCGGCCGCGTCGAGGGCGCGGGCGAGGGCGGCGCCGTCGTGGCGGCCCCGGGGGTCGAGGTTGCCGCGCAGGGTGCCGTGCAGGAGGTGGGCGTGGCGGGGGTTCACCAGCAGTCTGCGGGTGCGCTCGTGGAGGCCGAGCGCGGCCGGGGGCGTACCGTCCAGCAGGACCTCGCCGGTGAGCGCGGCGCCGTGGATCTCGCCGGTCAGCACCCGTACGAGCGTGTCGGCGGCGGCGGGGTCGGGGACGACGAGGCACAGCAGCTCGCCCGGCCGGGAGGCCAGGGTGAAGCCGTCGAGCGCGCCCGTGGTCACGTCCCGGAGCGAGAGCCCCGCGGCGGCGCCGCCGGGCACGCCCTCCTCGCCCCCGGCGAGCAGCGGGGGTGTGCCGAGGAACGCGGTGATACGGGTGGCGGCGGCGTGCGCGGAGCCCACCTGCTCGCCGGTGCGGCCCAGCGCCCGCAGCGGCACCGCGAGGAACTGGGTGAGGCCGACGATCGCGACGAGGTCCCCGGTGGAGATCGTGCCGTCCAGCGCGCGGCTGCCCGCGAGCAGGGTGACGGCGGCGAGGAACAGCCCGGCGAGCCCGGTGGAGAGCGCTTCGAGGGCGCCGTGCGAGGCGGCCAGCCGGATCCCGGCGGCTTTGGCGGCCTGGCTGCTCGCCCGGTAGCGGGCGACGGCCTCGTCCTCCGCGCCGAGGCCCTTCAGGACGCGCAGGCCGCGCACCAGGTCGGCCGCGAGGGCGGAGGTGCGGGCGACCTGGTCGAGCTGGTCGCGGCTGCGCCGGGCGAGGGCGGGGGTGGCGAGCTGGGTGAGGGCCACCAGGACGGGCATGCCCAGCAGCACCACGAGGCCGGTCACCAGGTCGATGCGCAGCAGGATCACCGCGCTGCCCAGCACGGCCGCCGCCGAGGCGAGGGTGTAGCCGGCGGGCTGGGCGAGTGTGCCGGCGCCCTCCGCGTCGGCGGTGGCGAGCGACAGCGTCGCGCCGGGCAGTGCCCCGGTGCGGGCGCCGGCCGGCCGCAGGACGTGCCGGGCGATCTCGACCCGCAGCCGGTGGCGTTCGCGCTGGTCGGTGCGGAACGCCCGGACGGCGCCGTGGAAGTAGCAGACCATCAGCGAGGCGAAGACCAGCGCCAGCAGTCCGCCCCAGGCCGGCAGTGCCCGGGTGCTGCCGGACGCGACGGCGTGGTCGACGATCATGCCGACGACGACCGGGACCATCGCCTCGGAGAACTGCCAGAGCGAGAGCAGCGCGACCACCGCCGCCAGGCCACGCGCGTTGCGCCGCAGCGACCGTCCGACCAGTCGCCCGGCGGAGGCCGGGGGCCCGGCCAGCGGCCGCCGGGTCCCGGTGCGCTGCTGGGTGTCGGTGGGCTGCTGGGTGTCGGTGGGCTGCTGAGTGTCGGTCCGCACCGGCCGCCTTCCGCCCCGCGCCGTGACGTACGCCTCGGGCGACCGTAACACGCTGCCCGTCCGGCGAACCGGCGTACGCCGGACGGCACTTCGTCAGGCGGGGTCGGTCACCTCGCGGCCGGTGGCCAGGACCGTCGCGAGGGCGAGGGCGGCCAGGCCCGCGAGGACGGCGCCGAAGACCGTGGCCCCGGTGGTCAGCCCTACGGCGTCGCTGAGGTACCCGGCAGCGACCGGCAGGGCTCCGGCCAGCAGGTAACCGCCCACGTTGAGCGCCGCGTTGGCCTCGGCGAGGCGCTGCGGCGGGACGCCGGAGTTGAGCAGCGACAGTCCGCCGAGCTGGCCCATGCCCTGGCCGGCGCCGGCCAGCAGCGCGGAGAGGACGAGGACGGCCACCGCCGAGGTGTGCACGGCGACGACCAGCGCGGCCATGCTCAGCGCGGTGCTGACCGCTCCGGCGGCGAGGATGGTGCGGCGGCGCAGCCGCTGGACGGCGAACTGCACGCCGGTGGCGGCGAGGAACATCGCGAAGGCGGTGGCTCCGGCGACGATCCGGTTGGTGGTGCCGAGCAGTCCGGACAGCAGCGAGGGTCCCAGCGAGAGGACGAAGGACGTCGCGGTGATGCCGGGGGCGAACACCGCGATGCCGAGGGCGAGTCGGCGGCCGTTGCCGCGCGGGACACCGGGCACCCGTATCCAGGCGCCGGTGCCGCGTGCGGCGGGCCGGCCGACCGGCATCCGCAGCACGCAGAGCACCGCCGTGGCCAGCAGGACGGCTTCGACGGCGAAGACGGTGGCGGTGGGCGCGGGCGCGAGTTCGGACAGCAGTCCGGCGAGCAGCGGGCCGAGTCCGGCGCCGAAGACCATGGCGCAGGAGGCGAGCAGGGCGGCGGTGCGCCGCCGGGCGGGGCCGGCCACGTCGGTCACCGCGGCCATGCCCGCCGAGACGGCCGCGCCGACCGCGATGCCGGTGAAGAGCCGCGCCACGATGAGCGCGGCCACGCTGGTGGCGGTGGCGAAGACCAGGCAGGCGGCGAGGGCGAGCGCCAGGGCGGGCAGCAGGACGGGTTTGCGGCCGATGCGGTCGGAGAGCACGCCGGAGACCAGCAGCGAGCCGAGCAGGCCGACGATGTAGAAGGCGAACACCACGGTCAGGGTGCCCTTGGAGAAGCCGATGTCGCGCTGCCACAGCACGTACAGCGGGGTCGCCGCGTTCGAGAGCACGAAGACCGCGGTGACGGGCCAGGCCGCCAGCCACACCCAGCGCAGCGGTGCGGCGGGCGGCCCGGCGGCCGGGGCGCGGCGCCTTCCCTGGGCGGCCTGGACGGATCCGGTCCGGGTTTCGGACATGACTGCTCCTCCCGTTGTGCTGCTGGTCTCCAGCAGTACGAGTCGATTCGAACTTAGCATGCAGTACGATTGAAGTCGTACAAGCAGTTCGCGCCGACGAGGAGTCGCCCATGTCCCCGGCCACGATCCCGACCGCGGCGGCCGCACGCGCCGTCAAGGTGCTGCCCGAGCCGTCCGGCCTGCCCGAACCGCTCCCGGAGCCGGGTGTCGACGAGCTGCGCCTGGAGACCGTGCTCGGCGCGCTCAGCGATCCGCTGCGGCTGACGATCGTCCGCAAACTCCTGCTGGAGTCCGAGGACTTCGACCACTCCTGCGGCTGGTTCGGCCTCGACCGGCCCAAGTCGTCGCTCACCCACCACTTCAAGGCGCTGCGCGAAGCGGGCGTCACCCGCCAGCGCCAGTACGGCCTGGAACGCCGCAGCCACGTCCGCGTCGCCGACCTCGACGCCCGCTTCCCCGGCCTGGTCGACCTCGTCGCGGCCTGGACCCCACCGGGGACCTGAGCCGCGGACTCATCCCGCGGGCGCGACGGCCCCGGGTCCGGGCGCCCGCCCGGTACGCGCCCGCGGCAGCGCCCAGCAGGAGACGGCCAGGCCCGCCGCGCTGAGCGCCGCGCCCGCGAGACCCGTCCAGCGCAGCGCCCCCGCGGCGACGACGGCGCCGCCGATCGCCGAGCCCGCGGCGGTGGCCAGCTGGAAGGCGCCGACGTTGACGGCGACGGCGAGGGTCGGCGCCTCCCCGGCGTGCCGCAGGATCAGGCCCTGGAGCGGGGCGATCGTGGCGGTGGCGAACAGGCCGAGCAGCAGGACGGCGAGCACCGCGGTCGGACGCCGGGTGACCGCGAGGGGCGTGCAGGCCAGCACCACGGCAAGCGCCGCGAAGACACCGCGCAGGGTGGCGACCGGCGCCCGGTCGGTGAGGCGTCCGGCGGCGAGGTTGCCGAGGAAGCTCCCGGCCCCGTAGGCGAGCAGCAGGACGGAGACGGTGAAGGGCGCGAAGCCGGTGACGTCGGTGAGCAGCGGGGCGATGTAGGTGAAGACCGTGGCCACCCCCGCGAAGCCGACGGCGGTGGTGGCGACGGCGAGCAGCACCGGGCGCCGGGCCAGCACCCTGATCTCGGCGCGGGCCCCGGCCGGTTCGGCGTCCTGCCGGGGCACGACGGCGGCCAGCAGCGCGGTGCCGAGCAGCGTCACCCCGGTGAGCACGGCGAACGGCACACGCCACGAGGTCCGTTCGCCCAGCAGCGCGCCGAGCGGCACCCCGAGCAGGGTCGCCACGGTCAGCCCGGAGACGACGGCGGCGGTCGCCCGTCCCACCTTCTGCGCGGGCACGACGCGACTGGCGACGACCAGCGCGAGGGCGAAGAAGGCGGCGTGGCTCAGCGAGGACAGCACGCGGCCGAGCAGCAGGACCCGGTAGGACCCGGCGAGCGCGCTCACCGCGCTGCCCGCCGCGAACAGCAGCATCAGCGCCAGGGCGAGGGCCTTGCGCGGTATGCGCGCGGTCAGCAGGGTGACGGCCGGGCCGCCCACGGCGACCCCGAGCCCGTACACGGTGACGGTCTGGCCCGCGGTGCCCACCGACACCCCCAGGTCGGCGGAGACCTGGGGCAGCAGCCCGGCGACCAGGTATTCGGAGGTCCCCACGGCGAAGACGGACACGCACAGGGCCGTGAGGATCACGGAGCTTCGTTTCATGCGGTCACGCTAAAGTCTGACATCGGTGTGAGAGTCAAGCCCGGGAGGCGGACCGTGCGGATCGGCGAGATGGTGCGGCGCACCGGGGTCAGCGAGCGGCTGCTGCGCTACTACGAGGAGCAGGGGCTGCTCATGCCGGACCGGCTGCCCAGCGGCTACCGGGTGTACCGCGAGCCGGACGTCGGCACCGTGCGGCAGATCCGCGCGCTGCTGACCGCGGGGCTTGGCACGGAGACCATCGCCAGGGTGCTGCCGTGCGTCCGCGAGGAGGGCGAGGCGCTGGTGCCGGTCTGCTCCGACCTGGTCGCCGAACTGCGCAGGGAACGGGAGCGGATCACCGCCGCCATCGACGACCTCCAGATGTCGCGCGGCCTGCTCGACACCGTCATCGCGAGCGGCCCGGACGCTCCGCGGAACGGCCGTCCCGCGGCCTGACGGCCGACGCAGACGTGTCCGGCGGCCCCTGACGGGACGTCGATCCGCAGGTCCCGGGCGTGGCGCGTTCCGCCCGTGGTCCAGACCTCTTTTGGTCCAGACCTATTGACGCGCCCTGCCGCCGCTCCTACGATCCCGACGGTCACACGCGCGCATGTCTCCACGTCACCCTGAGCGGGCGTCACGCCCTCCCCCCACTCACTTGCTCATGCCCTTGGCACGTGGCGAGAAGGGAGCACAGCATGTTCCGTCGGAGGTCGTCCCTCCCCGACCGGCCGGCCCGACCGCCGGCCGGCGGGCAGCGCACCAGCCGTACCGGCCGCCGCTCGGCCGCCGTGAACCGCACCGTCGCCGGGGTGAGCGCCGCGGCCGTCGTGGGCGCCTGCGTCGCGCTCGTCGGCACCGGGGCGGCGGCCGGCGCGGCCGCCGCCAACCTGGTGGCCAACCCCGGCTTCGAGAGCGGGCTGTCCGGCTGGACGTGCAGCGGCGGCGCCGCCGTCACCAGCCCGGTGCATTCGGGCAGTTCCGCACTGAAGGGCAGCCCGAGCGGTTCCGACAGCGCGCAGTGCTCGCAGACGGTGAGCGTCCAGCCCAACTCCGCGTACACGCTGAGCGCTTACGTCCAGGGCAGCTACGTCTACATCGGCGCGACCGGCACCGGCGGCACCGACCCGTCCACCTGGACCCCGGGCGCGTCCTCCTACCAGCAGCTCAGCACCACCTTCACCACGGGCGCCAGCACCAGGTCCGTGACGGTGTACGTGCACGGCTGGTACGGCCAGCCCACGTACTACGCCGACGACTTCAGCCTCAGCGGCCCCGGCGGCACCGGTACGACGCCGCCCACCTCGCCGACGACCACCCCGCCGACCTCGCCCACCACGAAGCCCCCGACCACGCCGCCGACCACACCGCCCACCACTCCCCCGACCACCCCCACGACGACACCGCCGACCAGCACCCCGCCGGGCAGCACCTGCGCCACCAAGCCCCGGCCCTCCGGCAAGGTCCTGCAGGGCTACTGGGAGAACTGGGACGGCGCCGCGAACGGCGTCCACCCCGGCCTCGGCTGGACGCCGATCACCGACAGCCGGATCGCCCAGCACGGCTACAACGTCATCAACGCCGCCTTCCCGGTCATCCTCTCGGACGGCACCGTCGAGTGGCAGGACGGCATGGACACCGGCGTCAAGGTGGCCACGCCCGCCGAGATGTGCCAGGCCAAGGCGGCCGGGGCGACGATCCTGATGTCCATCGGCGGCGCCGCCGCGGGCATCGACCTGTCGTCCAGCGCGGTCGCGGACCGCTTCGTGGCGACCGTCGTGCCGATCCTCAAGCAGTACAACTTCGACGGCATCGACATCGACATCGAGACCGGCCTGTCCGGCAGCGGCACCATCAACACGCTGTCGGCCTCGCAGGCGAACCTGGAGCGCATCATCGACGGCGTGCTGGCGCAGATGCCCGCGGGCTTCGGCCTGACGATGGCGCCCGAGACCGCGTACGTCACCGGCGGCAGCGTCACCTACGGCTCGATCTGGGGCGCGTACCTGCCGATCGTCAAGAAGTACGTGGACAACGGCCGGCTGTGGTGGCTGAACATGCAGTACTACAACGGCAGCATGTACGGCTGCTCCGGCGACTCCTACGAGGCCGGTACGGTCGCGGGCTTCACCGCCCAGACCACCTGCCTCAACAACGGGCTGACCATCCAGGGCACCACGGTCAAGGTGCCGTACGACAAGCAGGTGCCCGGCCTGCCCGCGCAGCCCGGCGCGGGCGGCGGCTACATGGCGCCCGGCCTGGTCGGCCAGTCGTGGAACGCCTTCGGCGGCTCGCTGAAGGGGCTGATGACCTGGTCGATCAACTGGGACGGTTCAAAGGGCTGGACCTTCGGCGACAACGTCAGGTCCCTCCAGGGACGCTGACGCCCCGCCGGGGGAGGCCCGCCGCGCGCCCCGGTCCGTGACGTTCCGCGTCACGGACCGGGGCGCGGGCCGCTTCCGGGCCCGGCCGCGCACTCCTCCTCAGGTGCCCCCGCCGTGTGCGGGGGCACCGGCGTGTCCGGGACCGGACGGGGTTCGCGCATGCACGCCACCTGTGTCCCGTGCGTCACTCGTGACACAGTGGAATCCCGTGGCGCTGCGGCGAGTTGGCGGCCCGGCGAGTGCCCGCACGGCGACCTGTCCCCCCACGTCTTCCCCCCACGGAGGAACCATGCTCACCAGACGAAGGGGCCGCCCGGCCCGTCGTCAGGTCCGGGCGCAGCAGGTCGTCCTCGACGCCGAGGCCGCCGTCCGGGCCGAGGATGCCGTTCTGCTCCCAGTCGCGCCGCCAGCGGTGCGGGTCGGGGAAGCCGAACCACTGGAAGGGGCCGGAGGAG